>NZ_JDST02000074.1:0-49558 GCF_000584975.1 Candidatus Accumulibacter cognatus
GGTGGGGGCTAAACGCATACGTAGCGATACACCTTGTCGCCCTTGTGCGTCGCGCCCGGCGTCATCGCCCAGCCATCGTCAGCGAAGATCAAGCCTTTCAGCAGGGCAGGGGCACGCGATGGCCGATTCTGCCGAGCCCGTTCTTCCGGCTCCCAACGCTCCAGTATCGCCTGCACCTCGTCCCACACCGCCCGGTCCAGAATCGCCTCGTGCTCGCCGGCGAAATGCTGACCCTTGTACGCAGCAACGCCGATGAAGACCGGATTCTTGAAGAGCCTGTACAGATGCCCTTGTCGATCGGTGTTCCAGCAAGGGTCTTGTCCTTGAGCGTCGTCCAGGACTTCGTCGTCACGCCCTCGGCGCGCAGTTCCCGGCACAGTGCGGTCATCGAGCCGAGCGCGATGTAGTACCCAACAACCGCCTGACCAGCGCCGCCTCGTTCGGATTGGGCACCAGTTTTCGATCGACGACATCGTAGCCCAACGGCGGCATGCCACCCATCCAGATCCCCTTCGCCCGACTGGCGGCGATCTTGTCTCGCACGCGTTCCCCGCCAAGCTCCCGCTCGAACTGCGCTAACGACAAGAGGATGTTCAAGGTCAGCCGTCCCATCGACGTGGTGGTGTTGAATTGCTGCGTGACCGAGA
This sequence comes from Candidatus Accumulibacter cognatus, assembly GCF_000584975.1. Taxonomy (NCBI): domain Bacteria; kingdom Pseudomonadati; phylum Pseudomonadota; class Betaproteobacteria; genus Candidatus Accumulibacter; species Candidatus Accumulibacter cognatus. The sequence continues at coordinate 648 of NZ_JDST02000074.1, forward strand.
AACGAAGGTCACTTTCTGGGCGTCGAAGAGTTCGACGAGTTTCGCGAAATCCGCCAGCGATCGCGACAGGCGGTCGATCTTGTAGACCACGATCACATCGACCAGCCCCTCGCGCACATCGTCCAGCAGGCGCTGCTCGCCCGGCCGGTTGAGCGTGCCCCCGGAGAATCCGCCATCGTTGTAAGCATCCGGCAGCGCCACCCAGCCTTCCGATTTTTGCGAAGCGATGTACGCTTCGCAGGCATCACGCTGCGCATCGAGCGAATTGTAGTTCTGCTCCGCCAGGAAACCGGCTGCAAACGCTCTGCCGCCAATACGAACACCCCGCTTAACACCTTGTTTTACGTGTATTTCGTTTATGGCTCCTGACTTCACTCACCTCACAAATGTCATATCCGCGCTCTTAAAGGCCAAATCTCTCGCAACCTCCTGACTTCGGGATTCTGGTACGGATTTTTCAAGTGATTGTTTTCGCTTTGGAATTATTGGTGATAGGTGGATTTCGCGTTGGCGTGTGCTTTGGTTTCGTGGGGTACGCCAACATAATCAATGTGGTTATTGGCAAGAGGCAGATAGCCAATCTGGACGCCGACAACCAGAGAAGGTCTGCTGAGGCTGACGGGGCAGAAAGAGCAACAGAGCACCGTTACTGGCAGTGAGGTATCATCGCCGCATACAGGAACTTCAGGGTATGCCGTGTTGAGGTGTCTCCTCCTTGCCCTTGCCGTCTTGGTTGGCAACCAGAATTCCCTGGCCGATCCGAGCCAGAATTATCCGTTTTCGATCGAAACCGAGAAAGAAGGCGATGGCCACCGTATCGTGGCTCGCAACAATGGGCCTGCCCCAATCTCCGTGAAGGTCTCGATTGCTGACTCCCAGTACATCACAACAGATCGACCATTCCCCGTCTTTGCCGTAGTCCCTCCAGGAGGAGGAACCCTGTATCTGGCGCACATACGGCCAGCGATGACAGGTGTTGGCTATTCCTTCCGTACCCATAGTTCCTGGGTGCTCGGGGACTTCAACGCTCAGCAAAGCCCTGACGCGCTGTACCGCTTGCCCTACCGAGATGGTGCGGCATACCGCATTGGACAGGCTCCAGGCGGCCCAGTGACCACCCACACCACGCCTGACAGCCTGTACGCAGTAGACATCGGCTTGCCGGAGGGAGCTCCGATTGTCGCTGCCCGCGATGGCGTGGTGATCTACACCGAGGCAAACCAGGTCTATGGTGGGCAGAGTCCAGATATGGTGAGCAAAGCCAACGAAGTGCGGATACTGCATGTTGATGGCACGATCGCCTTGTATGCACACCTGGCTCATGGCGGCGTGTACGTCTATCCGGGCCAAAGGGTGACAGCAGGGACACAAATCGGACTGGCTGGCTCTACCGGGTATTCTTCGGGGCCACATCTGCATTTCGCAGTAGAGACTGTGGTGCGATCAGGAGATGGCTTGGCAATGGTCTCCGTGCCGATCCAGTTTTATGTGGGCAACCCGCCCATAGCGTTCGCACCACGGTTTGGAATGCTGGTCGCCGCTGATTATTCGTCTCCTGGTCGGATGCCTGATGTCGAAGCGCCACAGATGGCAGGCAAGGCATCAGTCACCACTCAAACTGCCACAGGCAACCGTGAGATGGTCATATCTTTTGAAGTGCCTGCTCCACTTCGAGCGTGGCTCCTTCTTGTTCCTGCCTGGCAATGGGCAATCGGTACGGTTTCCTTGATTTTCCTGCTGACTTTCCTGGACAGTAAAAGGAAGGACTGGCGGCGAGCAACCAAGATGCAGGAACCGACCCTACGCTCCAGGCCAGCAGAAGAACCACTCAGGCATGGACTTTCGGCACGCGACAAACTGGTAATTGCCTGTGGCGGTGATAGGCAACGGGCTGATCGACTGCAAGAGTACGAGTATCACCGATCACCCGGCATCAGCAACGAGGAAGCTGCCCAGAGGGCGTGCGAGAGGCTCCAGCGAGATCGGCATTGATGGCATAGTTGAAGGCCCCATGCCACGCAACGGGTACGCCAACGCGAAATGTGCGCTTGGTGGCAAGGTGGATAACGTCAGTTCGGGATAACGAAGCCAAAAAATTAGCGTTAACACATTGATGTGAAACGGATAAGAGCCAATGTTGTCTTGGCCGTTCGAGTGCATGACCTGATCAACCACGTACACGGAGGCTTCATCATGGACGATCTGACCGAGACTGACTGCCGGATGGACGACTTCTACAAAGCGGTCGAACCCCAACTCAAGGCCCGGTTGGTGACTGATGGCCAATGGCATCGGTCGAGGAAAGGCAGCCTGTCCGTGCCGGAGTTGATGACGCTGGTCGTACTGTTTCATTAGATTCGCTACCGACAGTTCACATCCTTCTATCTGAACCCTGTTGGCCGATACCTGTGCAGCGAGTTTCCCCGGCTACCGATCTATAAGCGGTGTGTCGAGTGGCTGCCACGCTGCACGATAGCCTTGGCCGCCCTGTTCGAGGAACTCACGGACAAGTGCTCCGGGGGGTCGATTGCCGATTCCACCCCCATCGCCGTCTGAAAGAATTTGCGGATTCCGCGCCGCCGGGTGTAGCGCCCACCGAAGTAGAGCGTCGTGATTTTGCACGGCGTCCCGGCTCGGGTCTTGGCTCCGCAAGGCAGGTCCCACAGGTTGGCAGGCATCGGCGGCGGCCGGACTGGCCCTACAACCTTATCGCGATGGTGCATGGTGGCTCGCGCGACGAGGTGTTGCAGAAGGTCTCGGAAATCGTCCGGCTGCTCGGCCAAGCCTGTCGCGCGCACGACGTCCTGTTCTCGACCGAGATCCTGAAGAAGGCCGAAGGGCGCCTCGGCGATTGACCGCGGCGCACCTCGGCGTTAGAGTTCGCCGCAGGCAACAGGGCAGGCGTCGTCGCCGGCCGCGCGCGGCAGGAGGAGTGAAACATGGCTTCGATACAGATGCAGCGGCGCAACTTCATGCGCCATCCGGCGGACATTCCGCTCGACATCGCCATCCGTGGCACGCATCGCGACGTCGTGCAGCGGTTGAAGGACGTCAGCGAAGGCGGCCTGGCGTACCTGAGCCGACGGCCACTGGGCACCGGTTCGACGGTCGTGCTCTCGATTCCGCTCGTACAGCCGCCGTTCAGCGCCGCCGGGGTGGTGGTCTGGTGTCACCGCCAGGGAAGCGTTTACGAGGTTGGCGTCCGTTTTGCCGACGCCGACGACCTCTTCGCCGCCCGCATGGTCGAGCAGGTATGCCAGATCGAGCACTATCGGCAGCAGGTGCAGCGCGCCGAGGGGAGAGTGCTCGACGCCGAGACGGCGGCGCGCGAATGGATCAAGCGCTACGCGGCAAGCTTCCCGGCGCTCGGCAAGGGCAGCACCCACTGACGGGCGGACGCGGCAAATGGCGAACGAGCGGCTGCCGGTGACGCCGGCGATCCGCGTCCTGCGCGCCGCCGGCGTCGCTTTCTCGGATCATCCCTACACTTGGCAGGAACGCGGCGGGACGGCGGCCAGCAGCCGCGAACTCGGCGTCGACGAACACGCGGTGATCAAGACGCTGATCATGGAGGACGAGCGCCGGCAGCCGCTGATCGTCCTCATGCATGGCGACAGTGAAGTGTCGACCCGGAAGCTCGCGCGCCGGCTGGCGGTCAAGTCGATCGTCCCTTGCCGGCCCGAGGTCGCCAACCGCCACTCCGGCTACCTGGTCGGCGGCACCAGCCCGTTCGGCACGCGCAAGCCGATGCCGGTGTACCTCGAGCGCAGCATTCTCGACCTCGAGCGGATCTTCATCAACGCCGGCCGGCGGGGTTACCTCGTCGCCATCGCACCGTCGGTGCTCGTCGACCTGCTGCACCCCGAATTGGTCGACGTCGCGGCCTGAAGGCGTCCGGTTGCGGCCGGCGCACAGGCGGCGCGACGTCGTTCAGGCCGCACCGCGGTCGCCGGCCTCCTGCTTCTGCTGCGCGATACTGACGGCCAGCGGTCGCGAGGTATCGAGGTGCAGGTCCCGCTGCGGAAACGGAATGGCGATGCCGGCCGCCGCCAACCCCTTCTCGATCGCGAAACGCAGGTCACTATCCACGCGGCGCCCCGACAGCCGCAGCGGTCCGAGTTCGACCCAGAAGACCAGCACCAGCAGCAGCGCGCTGTCGGCGAAGTCTTCGAAGAAGACATCCGGTGGCGGGTCCTTGAGCACCTCGCCATGATCCGCGGCGCAGCCAAGAATGATCTCGGCTGCGCGCTGGGTCGGTGAGCCATAGGCGATGCCGACGCGGATCTCGCGCCGGATGCGCGGGTTGGAGTAGGTCCAGTTCACCACCTGGTTCTCGAGGAAGCTCGAGTTCGGAACCAGCGCCTCGACACCGTCGAAGCCGCGCACGGTGGATGCGCGCAGGTCGACCGCGACGACGTGGCCCGTCGTCCCACCGAGCTGAATGATGTCGCCGACGCGGATCTTGCGCTCGAAGAGGACGATGATGCCGCTGATGACGTTCTTGATGATCGTCTGCGTGCCGAAACCCACGCCGATCGCCAGCGCACCGCCGAGAAACGCGAACGCGGTCAGCGGGATGCGCGCCAGATTGAGAATGAAGATCACCAGCAGCACGCCGAGAGCGATCATTGCCCAGCGACGGACGACGCTGGCAAGCTGCTGGTCGACGCCGAAGCGTTGCACCATCACCCGCTGCAGCCGGCGCGCCAGCGCTGCGAACAGCCAGTAGCCGACGACGAACAGGAACAGCGCGCCGATGCTCTTGCCGACGGTGACGCCATAGCTGACGGTGACGCTCTTGCCGTCGACGATCGTCGATTCGTCGACGGCGAACATCTCGAAATTCCAGATCCGCTTGAAGGCCTCGCCGATCTCCAGGGCAGCGACCCGCCAGTCCTTCGCCCGGGCGCCGCTGCCAGCTCCACCGAGATCGCCGAGCCAGCGGTCGATCTGCCGCAGCAGTTCCGTTACGATCCGCTCGACCCGCTCGAAGGCCTGGCTCTGCTCGCGCTGGGCCGCCAGCAGCTCGGTCGATTGCGCCGACGATGCGGCACCGGCCGCACTCACCTGCGTTCGCGCCTCCTGCTCGCGCACTGCGGCCCGTGCCTCGTGTGCCATCTGCTGCACGAGCTGGCGGCGGCCCTCCAACTCTTCCCGTGTGCGCGTCAGCCAGGCGATGACGGTCTGCCTCGTCGCGGCATCCTGCGCACGATAGCCGACATAGCGCTGTCCCCATGCGTCGATACTCGCCTGCAGCAGCGTCTGTGCCCAGCTCAGCGCCAGCAGACGGATGCGGTCGCTCTCGAGCTGGGCATCCAGCACATGCAAACGCTGCGCCGCCTGCGCACCGTCGCGTCCGGCATCGGCGACAAGCCGCTCGCGTTCGGCCGCGCGCCGGCCGTTCTCGGCAAGCAGTCTTTCAGCTTCCGCGTTGAGTTGCTTCAGCTCCTTGCGCAACAGCGCCTGCTGCTGCTCGAGTTCGTCCTTGCTGAGTTCCTGCTCAGGCAGAACCCGCGTCAGAAGCCGCTCCATCTCCGTGTCGCGCGCCTGCAGCGTTTTCGATTCGGTGGCGATCTTGTCCTTCGCGAGGCCGATATTGACCAGTTCGGTCTCGGCGAGCTGCCGCCGCAGCAGGCTCGTGTCGCGGTTGTCCCGCTCGCGGTCGGTCTCCTGCTGGCCGCGGGCGCGGCTCAGCCGGTCCTCGGCCAGGCGAACCGCCTCAGCGGCCTTGCGTTGTTCCTCGATCTGCCCGACTTTAAGGGTGTCGAGCGCGCGATCGGCCGCCGCCAGTCGCTGCATGAGGATGCGCACGGCGCGCTGCGCGTCGCGCAGGGCATCGACGCGCAAGGCCGGGTACGGTCCCGGACCGCCGAAGCCGGCGAGCAGTTCCTGCTGCTGCGGGTCCGGCGGTTTCGGCCGCTTGAGATTCTCGATGTCGTCGAGCAGCTTGATCTTCTCGCCATACGCGACGACGAGGCGGTCGAGCAAGCGACGTCGCTCGCTGACCGACGGGTTCTCGGTTGGCCACGGTACTCCCTGCTCGACCCGGAACGCCTCCTGTTGCCGGCTCGCCTCGGCCAGGTTGCGGGCGGCCTTGTCGCGCGGCTTCTCCTCCGGTTCGCTGCTAGTCGCCGGCAGTGCGCCCGTCGTCTTCGACCAGGGGATCTGCGCCTGTGCCGGCACTGCCGGCAGCAGCAGGAGCAGGATCAGCAGCGGCCAGCAGTCGGGCCACCGGAACCGTCTGCCGACGGCGGCGGCTGGCAGAAGGTGGCATCGACTGCGCCACCAGGCGCGCGAACGGTCCTGCCGACAGACGGTGGCAGGCGACGTGTCACGGCTGGCGCGACCGATGGTGACGGCAACGGTCGGCTGGGCAGGGCAGCTTCGGGCGGGTGTCTTCATCATGAGGTTGCCGATGGTAGCGCAAAGCGGTCGGTCGATGCTGGCCAGGCGAGACCTTGACGGGAGATCCGGTTGCAGGTGGCGGCAAGAACCAGAAAAAGAGACTGGAGCGGCCGCTACGTGACTGCGCGCGTCCTCCCTTCGCCCTTGAGCACTTGCAGCAACGCGACGCCGGGCATCGGGCCTATCACTATCCCAAGCCACGGCCCGACGGCCCACGCGATCTGGTGCTGACGCCGCGGGAACTGATCGACCGGATCGCCGCCCCGGTGCCACGACCGCGGCGCATCACCTTCGGTAGGTCCGGGCAGGTGTGAAATCAAGACAAGCTGATATTCGTCGTGGGATGACTCGCACCTGTCACCCGGAAAGTCGCCGCCAGCGGCTCCTGTCCGGGCGGCAGGCGGTGCTGAGCGTGCGCTGTGGGAAGTCTTCTGGCAGATTCCGACGCTCCCCGTACGAAATCGGTGATTGACAGGAACGGCCAGAGTCCAAGATGCCCCCCACTCATCGCATTGAATTTTCTATCCTTTATCCTTTCTGGTTCGCGAATGGTGCTGCTGGAAACCGAGTGAGTATTGCGCAGTCGATATCAGAAAATCCGCGCCGAACTGAACGCGTTTTTCACCGCGCTGTTGGAAACCGACGACACCCTGATAGAGGATGTCGAAGCCGTCAGCTTTGCCCTGACTGGTCCTCCGAGTCCGGGAAGGAGCATTACATCGGTCTGGAGCTGATGTCATCGACCATGGACTCATAACCTGGCCTGTATGCGAACGAAAAGCAAACATCCTTGATCCCGCCACTTACAATTCTCCAGAATCACCTTCCTGCTGCCCCTGTCCGTCGATGTCGATCCCCACACAAGACGCCAGGGATGGCCTTAGAGTTCTCTGGGCGGCAGATAATCTTCATTCCTTCAGGGCATTACATGACGAAAATGCACCAGACTCCAAACCTGTCCTCACTAGCGCAAACAATCACAAGGGATGGAAAGACTGTTCGAGTCGATATTTACGGAGATGGCGAAGGTGGCTGGCTCCTGGAAGTGGTCGATGAACATGGGAACTCCACCGTTTGGGATGACCCGTTTGCAAGCGACCGTGAGGCTCTTGCCGAAGCGCTGAGCACGATCGATGAGGATGGAATTGACTCGTTGATTGGCTTGCCAGCTGGCGCGCAGAAAGCGAAGGATCTGAATCAGCCCCTGTCCAGAGCCGAACTCAACGAACTCAACGAGCTTAACGAGTTTCTGGCCGACGAGTCCATTGAGGAGATGTCAATGGATGTCTCGACGCTGGAAGGCTTCCTGACCGCGATTGTCATCGGTCCACGCGCCGTACACCTGCCAGCGTGTCAGCCAGCCTGGTGGAGTCGTGCAGCACGAATTTCGTCTGGGCGGGCAGAAAGCGGTTGCGTCGGTAGTCCGTGGCGGGCCAAAAGTCGGCCGCAACGATCCCTGTCCTTGTGGCAGTGGCAAGAAGTTCAAGAAATGCTGCGGAGCGGGCGACGCTGCGGCCCCTTTGCACTGAGGTGTGAAGTGAAGACGCCACGCCGGTTGTCTGTTTCTTCCCTCCGATCACCTGCTCGGACTTCTACCTCATTGCCGCCGACGAACCAGAGGTGATCGCGCAAACTGTCGTTGATCTGGTGCAGATAAGTCTGCCCTGAAAGTTTAACGTCGATCCGGTTCGGGGCAGCCAGAAGAAGGAGCTGGCCATGGCGGTCAAGGGAAAAGCAGGTCGAGCAGCGCTGGTCGAAACTGAAGGAGCATCTGTCAGTGGCCGGCAGGGAATCCACTGTACGCCCTATACTCTGCGCAACCGGCGCCGCCGTGGCAGCCGGAGCCTGCGACTACACGCGAGGGGTGAATGATGAGCAAGGGCAAGGGACGGACAACGGCGACCGATTTGGCCGGGCCGGGCAGCAAGATTCTTGCGGGCGGGTTTTCGCCTCGGCTATGCCACCGGCTGGCGGCGTGTATCGCCGCCATGGCAACCCTGGAGACGATTTCCTCGCCGATCATCCCCTATATCGCCGCCTGGCGCGAACATGAGAAAGTCATCTGGTATGAATATGTCGGGGCGAAGTTTCTCGCCCTTCTCGGCTGCGATCGGGAGGAAGTGGACGAGGTTTTCCGTCAGAGTATCGTTGACCGGCGCCTCTACCGATATGCCGATCGAGAGAGCAAGGTGGAGGAGGAAATCGTAACCCGGGCCGAGTTGCGTGGCGATCAGGCCGGCCTGCGCGAGGAAGTGAAGAAAGCGGGGGCGGTGGAGTTCGTCTATCAACTGGCCTTGCCGGAGGGGAAGAGGATCTGGCTGAAGGACCAGGCCAATATCGAGGTCTTTGTCGAGGACCGGATCTGTCTCTCCATTGGCTGCCTGACCGAGGTCACCAAGGAGATGGAGCAGAAGGATCTGCTGGAAAAAATCGGCTATTTCGACGAACTGACCAAATTGCCGAAACGGACCATCCTCCAACGGATTCTCGAGATGAATATCGGTAATCTCCGCCGCGGCCACGTGACCGATTTTGTCTTTCTGTTGTTGGACATCGATCATTTCAAGGCAGTGAACGACATGCATGGCCATCAGGCCGGGGACCAGATCCTGGTCGGCTTCGCCGAGGTAATGCGAGCCACCAAGCGGCATGAGGATGAGATCGGTCGATATGGTGGCGAAGAGTTTTACGGATTCTCCATCGGCAGCTTGAACAACGGCATCCAATTTGCCGAGCGACTGAGGCAGGCAGTAGCCGGCAGCGAGTTTGTCTTTGATCGGGAGCGGGTTCCGGTCACCGTCTCCGTCGGCTTGGTAGCGGCGAGCCAACTCGCGGGGGATGGAGAAATCAGTGCCGAGGAGTTGGTACGGGTAGCAGATCGGCGGTTGTACTTGGCCAAGGAAGAAGGGCGAAATCGTGTAGTCTTTCGAGGCTGATACATCAGGAATCATGAGGGGGGTGCGTCAGATGCCCTACCGCAGCCTTGATGCGCGAACATCATGCTACTGACGCACCAGCCTCAGACCGTTAGCCACAACCAGAAGACTCGCGCCCATATCAGCGAAGACCGCCATCCACATGCTGCCCATACCCAGCAGCGTGAGTACCAGGAAAACGGACTTGATACCCAATGCGAGCGTGATGTTTTGTACCAGGACCGTCCGGGTGATGCGCGACAGGCGGACAAAGCGCGCAATCTTGTTCAAGTCGTCATCCATCAGAGCTACGTCAGCCGTCTCGATGGCCGTATCGGTACCCGCCGCGCCCATGGCAAAGCCGATGTCGGCTCGCGCCAGGGCAGGGGCATCGTTGATCCCGTCGCCCACCATGCCAACCTTGCCGCTCTGCGCGTAGCGTTCGATTGCGCACAGCTTGTCTTCTGGCAGTTGATCGCCCAAGGCTTCGTCGATTTCAACCTGGGCCGCGATGGCGCGCGCGGTGTGTGCGTTGTCGCCGGTCAGCATGACTGTTTTGATGCCCAACTCATGTAGTGCCCGGATCGCGGCGCGGCTACTGTTCTTGACCGTATCGGCCACGGCAAACAGGACGAGCACGCGCTCGCCATCGGTGAGCAGAATGACTGTCTTACCTTGTTCTTCCAACTCACCAAGCTGGACCTCGAGGGGGGGAGTACATACGCCAAGTTCATGGATCAGCCGATGGTTGCCAAGCTGATAATGCACGCCGTCCACTGTGCCGCGCACACCTCGCCCAGGAAGAGCGGCGAAGTCGGCCACATCAGGCAGGATGCTGCCATTCTGCTGTCCGGCTGTGGCTATGGCGTGAGAAACCGGGTGATCGGAGCGCCCAGCAAGACTGGTGGCAACACGGACTGCATCCAGTCCGACCGGCTGATCCAGCAAGACGGTATCCGTCAACACCGGTTTGCCGTGCGTGATGGTGCCGGTCTTGTCGAATGCCAGCCACGCCAGCTTGTGGCCTTCTTCGAGATAAACACCGCCCTTAATCAAAATGCCGTGGCGAGCCGCTGCGGCCAGACCGCTGACGATGGTCACGGGAGTCGAAATGACCAAGGCGCACGGACAGGCTATGACCAGCAGAACCAGCGCCCGGTATACCCAATCGTGCCAGCCTTCGCCGAGCAGCAACGGCGGCACGAGAGCCAGCGCCAAGGCAAAGGCGAACACCACCGGCGTGTAAACCCTGGCAAATTGATCGACAAAACGCTGGGTAGGGGCACGTGCGCCTTGCGCATCTTCGACCGCATGAATGATGCGCGCCAGGGTCGAATGTGTGGCTTCAGCAGTGACCCGGTACTCAAATGAACCAGATTCGTTGATTGTTCCTGCGAACACACTGTCACCAACTGATTTCTCGACGGGCAAGCTCTCGCCAGTAATCGGCGCTTGGTTGATATTTGAGCGTCCAGCCAGCACCACACCATCGAGGGCAATTCGTTCCCCTGGCTTGACCCGCACGATTTGGCCAATGGCCACGTCCTTGGCCGACATGTCGGCCCAATCGCCGTTTGCCTGCCGTACTGTCGCCAGTTCAGGCGCGAGTTGCACCAAGCCGCGGATGGCATGGCGTGCCCGATCCAGCGACTTGGCCTCGATCAACTCGGCAAGAGTGAACAGAACCATGACCATTGCCGCTTCCGGCCATTGCCGCAGCAGTACCGCGCCAGTAACCGCAATGCTCATCAAGGCATTGATATTCAAATTGCCGTGGCGCAATGCAAGCCAGCCCTTTTGGTAAGTGCCTAGGCCGCAGAGGGTGATGGCAACGAGTGCCAGCAGCGCCGATAACCATTCCTGCATGCCAATCCAATGCGCGATTTCCGCACCCAGTGCAGACACGCCGGCCACGACAAGGAGCCACCAGATTCTTCCGGCCGGCTCGGTGAGCGCTGTTTTGGGGGGGGACTCCATCGCTTCGGAATTCATGCCCAAGTCGCGGATGGCTGCTTCAACGGCGGCTAGGGCGCCGCTGTCATGGACGACCGACAGCACTCGCTGCATCAGGTTGAATTGCAGTCCTTGCACGGAGGCCATGCCGCCAAGTTTCTTGCGAATCAACGCTTCCTCGGTGGCGCAATCCATCTGGGCAATGCGTAGACGGGTCAGCGTGGAGCCAGCCGGAATATGGGCCGTGACCCAGTTAGCGTCATCTGAGCTTGGCACCCTTAACGAAACGTCTGCGGAGCACGCATGACCATGCTCATTCGAATGTACGTGATCGTGATGAGCGCGCAAACTGTGGTCACCAGCTGAATGGTCATGGCTGCAAGCGTGGTGAGCATGCGTGGATTTCTTGGGGCGATAGGACATGGCGCGATCCAATTGTCTGAATATTGCGCATTTCACACCCTGAAGCTACTATAGGGTCAAGTGTTTTGGAGTCTACCCATGAAGATCGGGGAACTCGCCCAAGTGGCGCAATGCACGGTGGAGACCGTGCGCTACTACGAAAAGGCAGGATTGTTGGCGCCTCCGGCACGCACGGCGGCCAACTACCGCAGCTATGGCAATGCTCACGTCGACCGGCTGCGCTTCATCCGTAACTGTCGGGCGTTGGATATGACGCATGCAGAGATCCATGGTTTGCTGGGCTTGATGGATCAACCTGCCGGCGATTGCGGTGGTATCAATCAGCTTCTTGACGAGCACATTGCACACGTCGATGTACGTATTGCTGAGCTGTCCCAACTCAAGCAGCAACTCCGTGAATTGAGGCAATGCTGCCAAAGCGAACAGGCCGTGGACGCATGCGGCATTTTGCAGGGTCTGGCGTCAATGGAAACTGCGCAAAGACACGAACGGCACACGCACCTCGGCTAAGCTTGCAGCACCACGAATCCCGACCTGATCGCGCAATCCCAATCGTCCAAGGAAGTGACGGACAAGGCGCTGTCCTACCCCGGAAAAGACGACTGTACAGCCCGCTTCGATGCCTGTTGGTCGCCAGCCATCTTTAGCGCCTGCGCCAACCGGTCGAGCATTTGGCGCCAGTGGCTGCCTTCCCAAAAGACACGCCGGCATACTGAGCAGGTGCTGAAGTCCTGCTGGTGTTCTCGCACACGGGGTAGCAGGGCGTCGAGGATTTGCGCCTTTTCCACGGCCAGGAGCGGGGCGTTGCACTTGAGGCAGCGGGAGAGTGGTCGCAGGCTGCCGGCAAGATCGAGGCGGGCGAGGATTTCGGAGAGCTGCGCATCCGGCTTCTGCGCATATACGTAACAACCGCGGCTGATGCTCCGTCGTTTGAGCAACTCACGGTCGCGAGTCAATACGATGCGTTCGTCGCTGCCGGCGATGCGCTCAATCTCGGCATCGTCGAAAGCATTGTCGTAGACGGTATCGAATCCAGCCATCCGCAAAAGACGGGCCAGGCCACCCAGATGGGCGTCGGCAACAAAGCGCGTGATATGCAAAGGGTGGGGGCGCAGGCGCAGCAGGGGGCTAATGTCGAAAGCCTCGAACTTCGGATAGACGGAGATGCGGTCGCCTGGTCGCAGGCGCTGGGCGAAGTCAACCGAGACCCCATTGACGAGAATCAGATCAACCTCGGTGTGCGGCACACCGATGGCTTCGATCACATGCTTGATGGTCGCCTCCGTAGCGCAGTCGAAGTCGAATTCCCGCCGGCGCCGCTCAGGGGCGATGAAGTCGTTCAATTCCGCGTAAAAACGGAAACTTGCCACCACGGTGGCGGCCGGTCGTTTCTTGCGCGCGCCGAGATCCTTCAGGGATGGCGCAACAGGTGAAATTCGGTTTGTCATGGAGATCCTTTCACCGCTACACAAGGCGGTGCACGACCAGGTAGCCGCCGCCGCCAAGTGTAATGAAATGCCCTGATGGATATTCTGATTTTCGGCGGCCTCTGTGTTTGGTAACATCAGATCAGCATCGCGGATGTCCTTTCCCTACCCAGGAGAGCAAGCCCATGACGGCCCTTGATCCCATTGCCCGAGCACGCTCGATGCGGCGGGAACGCGATCTGAAAATGGTCGCCGCCTGGACGGCAGGGCATTCCCATACCGAGATTGCCCGGGCCTTTCAACTCTCCAGGGAAAACGTCAAGGACCGGCTCGAGCGGCATTTCCGGGCCAAACAGCGGGAGGCAAGCAGCGATCCCTTCGACAAGATCAGTCCTCGCCTGCGAACGCTGCTCATCAAGGAAGGCCTGACGACGGTCAATGAGGTGGTTGGACGGTACAGGAGAAAAGCGCTTTCCAAGATGCGAAACTTCGGCCGCAAGAGCCTCCAGGAAATCGAAATGTGCTTCCCCGTCAATCGTCTGTACCAGCACTACGCAGCGGTCCCGCCCTATATCACCAAGGATGGCTCTGAAATCCGCGAGCTGATGCACCCTGCGGTTCAGGGTAACCGCAACCAGAGCCTGGCCGAAGCCACGCTTTCTGCCGGCACCAGAACGATGCTGCACAGGCATCTCGTGACGGAAGAGATCTACCACATCACCGCCGGCGAAGGACAGATGACTCTGGGAGCGGATCTGTTCAAGGTCGGGGTTGGCGACACCATCTGCATCGCGCCGGGAACGGCACACTGCATTGCAGCATCGACGACCGGTGCACTGGTGTTGCTCTGCTGTTGCTCGCCAGCCTACTCGCATACAGATACGGAAATTCTTGAAACTGGCCAGGAGGATTGAGGATGGAGCGATCATCGGCTCGACGATCCGTTTCGATGTCTGACAGGACGGCAAGAATCCGCTGGCGAGTAGCTCATTTGTGGTATCCGATTCTTCTCGGTCTACACCTGCGAGGGCAAGAACATTTCCCTGCCGCTGGCCTGGAGTGGCGTGCCGGTGGAGGCGAAGAGCCTGGACAAGAAGGCCCTGGAGCAAGCGATGAAAGGGCACATCGTGGCAGAAGCGCGGTTAGTAGGCACCTATCGAAAGGGGCGTTGATCTCGTGGCGCACGTACCCTGAGGCAACTTGCCTGAATTTTTGCCGGGACGGACGAGTGGCGTAGGATGTCAGACAAGTTCCCCGAGACCCTCGCCATGCGCTTCTCGTCGCAATCCTTCGCCCTTCTTGCTTTCCTGGCAATCCCGCTGGTCATCGTCCTCGGCGTTCTGGCGCATCAGTTGATCGATCCTGAACTCGCCCGCGGCACGGCTGACTACGTCGGCAACTACGCGCTGCTCGAACGCCTACGCCAGGCCTGCCTGATTCTTTCTTTCGCCCTCGCCGGCGGGCTCTGGTTTCTCGCCTTTGGACTTCTTCTGGTGGCCCGGCAGCGATCGCTCCTCTGGCTCGTCCTCGCCTTTCTCGGGCCACTCGGGCTGGTTGCGGTGGCTGTCGTCGGCCGTGCCCCGGCGGCTGGCGGCGAGCGCGCCGCGTGGCCGTGGCGACTGGCGCGCGAGGCCGCGATCTTTGTCGCCATCGTTGTTCTGGCGCACTTCTTGGTCTACGCCAAGAACGAGGTCTTGATTGCCTGGACCGCAGCATCGCGTGGCGTCGAGAGTGCCGTCATCATTGCTGAACAGACAGCGTCGAGCGGCATGTGGGCGTTTGGCGAGTTCCTGCAAATCCTTTTCCTGACCGGCCTGTTCTACCTCGTGCGTCCGCTTGTTGGGCGCCGGAAGCCGACCTGAGCAGTCGCCTCAGGCTGATTGTCTGCATCTTCTGTCGCGGATCCTTTCATCGGCAGAAGGACCGGAGCGCGTCCCGGCTTGCCAAGGGAAGAAATGGCAAGTCCTGGACTCTTGGCAGTAGACTGACGCTTTCTCCGCTGAGTTGATGTCGATGGAACGTTGCCCTTGGTGCGAAGGTTTTGACCTTTACCGTGCATACCATGATTCCGAATGGGGCGTACCGCTCTACGATGATCGGTCACTTTTTGAGCTGCTGATCCTGGAGGGAGCACAGGCCGGTTTGTCCTGGGCGACGATCCTGAAGAAAAGAGAAAACTATCGGCGTGCTTTCGATGGTTTCGATCCTGTCAAGATTGCCGCGTACGACGACGGAAAAGTTGCGGCACTGTTGGCAGATTCGGGGATCGTCCGAAATCGCGCCAAGGTTGCCGCAGCCATCCAGAACGCCAAAGCGTACCTGGCGCTCACAGACGATGGACCGTCGTTCAGTGATTTTCTTTGGCGCTTCGTCGATGACGTCCCGATTCAGAATCAATGGACTTCTATGGCCGAGGTACCGGCCAGGACGACACGGTCGGATGCAATGAGCAAGGCTTTGGGTCGAGCCGGGTTCAAGTTCGTTGGTTCGACGATCTGCTATGCGTTCATGCAGTCGTCTGGCATGGTCAACGACCATCTGACGACGTGCCCGCGTCATGGCGAAGTCAAAGATCGCTTCCACAGGTGATGCTTCCTGTCACTCGTTCGAACAGCTTGGCTGACTTTTCATGGGCCAAGGCCGATGTCATGGTTTGCTGCCTGCATGGCAGGCGGTCGTGTTCTGCAACAACAGCGACGCCTTTACCACGACATTCAAGACGGCCGTTGGAAGCGGGGTGGTGGTGGCGAAAGGCAAACCGGCGTTACTGCTATCCGACGGCACCAACGTCGTTTGCGTGACGCCGGACAGCTGATGGGAGCGACGAAGGTCCGCGAAGGTGACCGGCGTACCTGTTCAAGCATACAGAGTCATCCCCAGGTTGAGTCCACAACAGGGCACCGCTCATTTATACTGTTCATTTGATCAGCCATGATTCGGTTGTTTGATGAACCACCTTGTACGAACATTGCTCCAGGTTCCGGAAATCGTCGAGCAGAATCCTTGTGCCGCGGAAATCATCCTGTTTGCTCACCGGATCTCCGCTGGATTTCCATCTCCGGCGGCAGACCATGCTGAAGAGGGGCTGGATCTCAACGACTATCTGATCCGCAACAAGCCCGCCACCTTCATGTTTACCGTGCGCGGCGACTCCATGATCGGCGCCAGTATCGAGGATGGAGACAAGGTGCTCGTCGACCGCGCTTTGACTCCGAAGAGTCACGACATCATCGTGGCGGTCGTGGACGGTGAATACACCATCAAACGCCTGTACCGATACCGAGGACGCGTCGAACTGCGCCCAGAAAACCCCCACTATCCACCAATCATCCTCGCAGAGGGCGAAGCACTGCAAACTTGGGGCGTCGTGGTGGGGGTCGTGCGCCGCTATCCCGTGCGGGGATAGCCGTGTCGGCCCCGCCGCAGTTCGCCCTGGTGGACGTGAACAACTTCTACGTTTCCTGCGAACGCGTCTTTCAACCGAAGCTGGAAAACGTCCCGCTGGTGGTGCTCTCCAACAACGATGGCTGTGCGGTCGCCCGCAGTCCCGAGGTCAAGGCGCTGGGCGTGACCATGGGAACGCCCTGGTTCAAGATGAAGGATTGGGCAGGTCAGCACGGCATTCGGGCCTTCTCCTCGAACTACGCCTTGTACGGTGACATGAGCAACCGGGTGGTCACCATCCTGCGGGACTTCACCCCGGATATCGAGGTCTACAGCGTCGACGAAAGCTTTCTGCGTATCGAAGCGGTCGCACACCTTTACGGTGGCGCCTCAGCCATGGGCCGGCAGATGCGTGAGCGGATCAAACAGTGGACAGGATTGCCCGTGTGTGTCGGATGTGGGCCGACCAAGACGCTGGCCAAACTGGCCAACCACCTCGCCAAGAAGCACGGCGTTTTCAGCGGCGTGTGCGATCTTCATTCGCTTTCTCGTCCTGAACGGCTGCAGTGGATGCATAAAATCGAGGTCGGTGAAGTTTGGGGGATAGGCCGGCGCCTCGTGACCCGCTTGCAAGCCATGGACATCCACACCGTGCTTGACCTGCGGAATGCCTCGCCAAAGCACCTCCGGACCCAGTTCGGGGTGGTGATGGAGCGTACGTGCAGCGAGCTGAGAGGCATTTCCTGCCTTGAACTGGAGGACATCGCGCCACCCAAGCAACAGATCATGTCGTCGCGCAGCTTCGGCATCCCGGTGGAATCCATTGCCGAGCTGGGCGAGGCCGTGTCGACCTACGTTGCCAGAGCGGCCGAGAAACTGCGCCGGCAAGCCTCGGTAGCCGCCGCCGTCCACGTCTTTGTGCAGACCAATCGCTTCAGGGACGACGAGCCCCAATACCACGCGGGTCGCCTGGTGCCGCTCCCCGAACCCAGCGACGATACGCTGGTGCTGACCCGGTACGCGCTGACGGGGTTGAAGGCGATCTTCAAGCCGGGGTACCGATACAAGAAAGCGGGGATCATGCTCACCCTGCTGTCGGACAAAGCCACGCGGCAGGGGTCCCTTTTAGATGATCCGGAAGCACGCGTTCGTTCGGCAAGACGGATGGCCGCGCTGGACGCGATCAACCGCCAATTCGGACGCGATACCTTGCGCTCGGGAGCCAGTGGTACGGCACGGCGGTGGGGGATGCGGTCGGAGAACCGGTCCCCGCGCTATACGACCCGGTGGGACGAATTGCCGGAAGTGTCTTGAGACGGTTCACCGACGGCAGCGCGGCTCCACGACGTCCAGGATGTCAGCGGAAACTGGCGCCATGCTGGTCGATGGCATGCATGTCGTTCGCGTGACGCCGGATAGCCCGGACAGTAGCGCCCCACCAATACCCCCCCGTTTCATCACCCGACCGCCCGAGGCACCCGCCTTCGGCGGTCTTTCTTGCATTGGAGATTCACCATGCCAGAACCCACCAGTAGTGGTGTCGCCGGAGCTGCCGCCCTCGAGGCGGCCGCTGGCGCAGCAACGGACGGCACACTGCTCTCGACCATCGTGGTGATGCCGATGACGTCACCACGAACTCATCGGGAGTGGGCGGTTGGCTGGGTTTTCAACTTCATCGAGAAAAACCGGAATACCGGAATCGATGATGTCGCCCAGGTGAGCCTGCACTGGTGCGAACTACTCGACGTCACCGCAGATCAAGCGCATGCGGATGCCGCAAACGCCTTCTGCCGTATTCACCCTGATGACTTGCCGTGAACCGGTGTCCTTCGAACAAACGCGCAGGATGGTGAGATTTCTGGCTACGGTGGGTCACACGGTCAATCGCAAGCGGGTACAACGCCTGATGCGGCAGATGGGGCTGGTGGGTATGGCGCCGGGACCCAACACCAGCCAAGCACACCCGGAGCACAAGGTCTATCCGTACTTGCTGCGCGGGGTGGCTGTGGTCGGGCCCAACCAGGTACCGCAGGAGGCGGTGAGGAACGCAGCGCACCCTTCGTGCTGGTAGCCTTGACGGCGCGTTGCGCTCAACAAGGCGCCTCGCGGCCGGACTCCGGCGGCATCAACGCGTAATGCGTGCTGCGTCCACCGGCATTTGATCTGACCAGGACGCCTCGTTGCAGCAGCTCGTGGATATCCCGCAGCGCCGTATCGGACGAGCACTTGGCGATCGCCGCCCACTTGCTGCTGGTCAGCTTGCCTTCAAAGCCATCGAGCAGCCGGTTGAGCAGTTTGATTTGCCGCTCATTCATCGGCGTACCCGCCCAGCGCTGCCAGAAGCTGGCCTTGGTGAGCACAGCGGCCAGCGTCTCTTCGGCAGCGTCGACGGCCCGCAGCAGGCAGCCGACGAACCATTCCAGCCAGTCGGTGACCTCCAGCGTCCCCTTCTGAGTGCGTTCGAGCCAATCGTAGTAGTCCCGACGCTCGCGTTGCATCTGGGCCGACACGCTGTAGAAGCGCTGCGTCGACCGCTCGCCCCGTGCCAGCGCCATGTCGCCGACGGCTCGGGCGATGCGCCCGTTGCCATCTTCAAAAGGATGGACGGTCACCAGCCACAGGTGAGCCAGTCCCGCCTTGATCACCGGGTCGGCGGACTGATCGCCGTTGAACCAGCACAGGAAGTTCGACATTTCGCCAGCCAGCGAATGGGCTGGTGGTGCCTCGTAGTGCACCTTCTGTCGGCCCAGGGGGCCGGAAACAACCTGCATCGGTCCCAGTGTGTCGTCACGCCAGGCACCGACCCTGATCCTCGATAGCCCGCTGTAGCCGGTAGGAAACAGTGCGGCATGCCAGCCGAACAGGCGCTCCGGGGTCAGCGCGCTGGCGTGCTGCCGAGTGGCATCCAGGACCATGTCGACGACACCTTCGACGTTCCGGTCGACCGGAGCCAAACCGCCGATGTCCACACCCAGCCGGCGCGCGAGCGACGAGCGAACCGAATCGGCGTTGAGTTTTTCGCCCTCGATCTCGCTGGTTTTGAGCACGTCTTCGGTCAGTACCTGGAGCGTGGCCTGCTCGCGCAGCCCGACGCCGAGCTCATGCAGGCGCCCGAGCAAGCGTCCCTGCGATTGGTGCACCTCAGCAAGCGGCTGCGCCAGCCTCTGGTGGTCGAAACGCCAGTTTGGCCAATCGTCCTGCTGCCAGATGAAGCGCTTGTTTCCGTCATTCATGCGGTAATTGTGTGGGCCAGTCTCGGCAAGGTCAAGATAATCGCCGCATAGAATGCGGTGATTGGCAGCCGGATTCGCCGCATTCCGTTGACTAACGGCCGCATGGCAAGAGAAGGTCTGCCGACTTCACCGCCACCGGCGGCACTAACGCAGCTACCTTCCCTCCAATTGCCTGATGAAATTCAATTGATTATTCCGTCCAAGGCAATTCCCAAAGGTGGCGGCAATACCGACGAGCCTATTCGCACTCGCGGCTGGATCCACTGGCACCATCTCCTAACGCCGCGGCCGTTGTTGATCATCAAGGTCTTAGCCGAGCAATCCGGAGCCTTGTCGAATAGCAGGGAGAAGACCGCGGCCAATCTGCTCGGCGCTATCTAACTGGAGTTCCTGACTTTGTCTTTGGCATACGGGTCTCGCTCACGATAAAGGCAAAGATGTGTTCAGCCACCAAGCTGAACACACTCTTCAATTACTGGTGGAGCCGCAATCTCGCCCGCCACATGTCGGACAACGGTTTGCAGATGCTCATGTTCCCTCATCAAAATAACGGCGGAGGAAGTCGGCGAGGAACTGCGCGATGCGGATTGATGTTGCCTCATCTTACGTAATCCCATCCACCCCCCATCGCCTTCGCCAGATCGATCAGTGCAAAGCGCACGTCGCGCGCGGCCAGGATCTGCAGGGTCTGCGCCTGGAGGAGCTGGCGCTGCGCGTCGAGCACCTCGATGTAGCCCGAGTAGCCGGAACGGTAGCGCAGTTCGGCGAGTTCGAGCGAGGTTTTCAGCCTCTGTGCGCGCTCGCTCTGCGCGGCGAGTGCGTCGCGGGTGCTGCGGTTGGCGATCAGCGCGTCGCGCGTTTCACGAAAGGCGCTCTGCACGGTCTGCGTGTAGCTGACCACGGCGGCTTCGCGGCGGGCGGTCTCGGCTTCGATGTTGGCC
The DNA here is from genome assembly GCF_000584975.1 of Candidatus Accumulibacter cognatus. Lineage (NCBI taxonomy): Bacteria > Pseudomonadati > Pseudomonadota > Betaproteobacteria > Candidatus Accumulibacter > Candidatus Accumulibacter cognatus. The sequence continues at coordinate 21,329 of NZ_JDST02000074.1, forward strand.
TCGATCGCTTTCAATCCGATCAGGGGCTGCAGCAGCGAGGCGCCGATCCCCCAGGCGAGTGCCGGCGTGGAAAACAGCTTGGCAAGCGCCGCCGACTCGGAACCGTAAGAGGCGGTCAGTGACAGCGACGGAAAATACTGCGCGCGCGCGGCATCGATGCGCAGGCTCGCGGCGGCGAGCTGGGCTTCGACCTGTCTGATGTCCGGCCGGCGTTCGAGCAGATCCGAGGGTAGCCCCGACGGTACCTCCGGGACATCAAGCAGGCGGACCTGCGTCAGGTCGCGGGTGATCTTCGCCGCGAAGACCTCGCGCGGCGAACGGCCGACGATCGCCGCCAGCGCCGACTCGTAGGTGCCGACCGCGCGCTCGGCGACGGCGACGTTGGCGGCCACGGCCGCACGTTCGGCATGCGCGCGCTGCAGATCGTAGTCACCGATGAGGCCGGCCTGGTGGAGATCGACCTGCAGGGCGACCGTCTCGTCGCGCGACTGCAGCGTGTCACGCAGCATCGCCAGTTCGGCATCGGCCGCGAGCAGGCCGAAGTACGCGCGCGCGGTCTCGGCCGCGACCGCGGTGCGTACCGTCTGGCGTGCGTACTCGGTCGCCAGCAGCTCGCTGCGCGCGGCGCTCGCCCCGTTGCGATAACGTCCCCAGAGGTCGACTTCGTAGGCAGCGCGCAAACCGACGAGATAATCATTGTTGGTCGGATTGAAGTTCTCCGGCAGCGGCTGCGAACCGACCAGCGTCATGCGGTTGCGGCGGGTATCGATGCCGAGGTTCATGCTCGGGTAGAGGTAGGACTGCGCGAGCAGCACGTTCGCGCGCGCCAGATCGACGCGCACCATCGCCGCCCGCAGGTCGAGGTTGTGGGCTAGCGCCTCGTCCATCAGCGCCGTCAGGGTAGGATCGTTGAAGGTCGTCCACCAGCGTTCGAGATCTGGCGCGGCGGTCGCGCTTGCCGGTGGCAGGTCGAGCAGCGGCGGTGTGCTCGGGGTCGACTGGCAGGCGGCGAGCGCGAATGTCGTCGCGGTGACGAGAGCAAGGGCGCGTAGCGTCCGGCGGGGGTCAGTCATGTTCGCCTCCTTTCGCGAGCGGTTCCGGCGCCGGGGGGACGACCGGGATGACGTGGTGCAGGTGCCGCACCTCGTCGAGCAACTCGTCGTGCGAGCGCGTTTCGCGAATGCGCCGGTCGTAGAGCACCTTGAAGAACAGCGGCACGTGGAAGACGGCGAGCAGGGTGGCGGCGATCATGCCGCCCATTACGCCGGTACCCACCGAGTGGCGCGCGCCGGCACCGGCGCCGGTCGAGATGGCGAGCGGCAGGACGCCGAGGATGAATGCCAGCGAGGTCATCAGGATCGGCCGGAAACGCAGGCGGGCCGCCTCGATCGCCGAGGCCGAAGCCGACAGACCCTCGGCGTGTTTCAACACCGCGAACTCGACGATCAGGATGGCGTTCTTGGCGGCGAGGCCGAGCAGCGTCACCAGACCGATCTGGAAATACACATCGTTGGTCAGCGGTGTCGCATGAAAAAATGGCCCGATGAGATTTTTCGCCCAGATCGCGACGAGTGCGCCGAAAGTGCCGAAGGGCAGCGCCAGCAGCACCGACAGCGGCAGCGACCACTTCTCGTACTGTGCGGCAAGGATCAGAAAGACCATCACCACCGCAAGGCCGAGTGCGAAGGTCGAGGCGCCGCTCGATTTCTTCTCCTGATACGACGAACCGCCCCAGTCGAAGCTGAAGTCCGGCGGCAGCACTTCTTTCGCGATCTGCTCGACGCGCGCGATGCCCTGACCGGAACTGATGCCGGGCGCCGTCTGGCCGATGACCTTGACCGCCGGCAGATTGTTGAAACGGTCGAGCGAATCCGGTCCGGATGCGTGCTTGACGTTGACCAGCGCGGACAGCGGCACCATCTCGCCCTTCTGCGAGCGCACATAGAGTCCCTCGATGTCGTCCGGGCGCTTGCGGTATTCGGGTTCGGCCGACATCAGTACCTGCCAGGTGCGTCCGTACTTGTTGAAATCGTTGACGTAGTAGGTGCCGAGCGTCGACGACAGCGCGGCAAACACCTCGTCGATCGCGACGCCAGCCTTCTTGGCCTTCTCGCGGTCGACGTCCACGAAGAGTTGCGGAACGCTCGCGCGCCACAAGGTCTGCGCGCCGCCGAGCTGCGGGTCGCTGTTGGCGCGCGCGAGGAATTGCTGCAGTACTTCCTGCAGGCGTCTGGGCCCGCCGTCACCGCGATTCTGGATGAAGAACTCGTAGCCGCCGGCGGTGCCGAGACCGAAGATCGCCGGCGGATTGAAGGCCAGTACCAGCGCTTCCCTGATGCCCGCGGTTTTCATGAACAGTTCGCCAACCAACTGCTGCGAAGTCGTCTGGCGCTCGTGCCAGGGCTTCTGGGTCACGAACAGGGTCGCCGCATTGTTGCGAAAACCGCCGCCAATGAAGTCGAAGCCGGCGAAGGCCACGACGTCCTGGTTGTCGGGATTGCTGCGTACCGCCGCCTCGACCTGTTCGACGACCCGGGTGGTGCGTTCGAGCGTCGCACCGTCGGGGAGAATCACCGCGCTGATGAAGAAACCCTGGTCCTCCTCGGGGACCAGGCTGCCCGGCGTCGTGCGCCACAGGAAGGCGGTGATCGCCACCATGCCGGCGAACAGCAGCAGCACCCGCGCGGCACGCCGGATCATCCAGACGACGCCGTCGAGGTAGTGCCCGGTGACACGGGCAAACCAGGCATTGAACCAGCGGAAGAAGCGGTTCGGCGGACGGTGGCCGTGCTGGAGCATGATCACGCAGAGCGATGGCGACAGCGTCAGCGCGACGATTCCGGAGAGCACCACCGAGATCGAGATGGTCACCGCGAACTGCCGATACAGCTCGCCGGTCAGCCCGCCGAGGAAGGCGATCGGCACGAACACTGCGGTCAGCGTCAGGACGATGGCGATGATCGGGCCGGTCACTTCGTGCATCGCCTGCACCGCCGCGTCACGCGGCGGCAGGCCTTGCTCGCGCATGATCCGCTCGACGTTTTCCAGTACGACGATGGCGTCGTCGACGACGATGCCGATCGCCAGCACCATGCCGAACAGGGTCAGCGTGTTGATCGAATAGCCGAGCAGGTAGATGCCGGCGAAGGTGCCGATCAAGGACACCGGGACGGCGGCGAAGGGGATGATCGCCGCTCGCCAGCTCTGCAGGAACAGGTACACCACCAGGAAGACGAGCAACATCGCTTCGCCCAAGGTCTTCAGCACCTCCTCGATCGAGACCTTGACGAAGCGTGTCGTGTCGTAGGGTACCGCATAGCTCAGGCCTTCGGGAAAGCGCTGCTGGAGCTCGTCTACGGTGCCCAGCACACTTTTCGCGACGTCGAGCGCGTTCGCGCCGGGCGACAGGAAGATGCCGACGAGGGTAGCCGGCTGGCCGTTGTAGCGACCGTTGAACTCGTAGTCGCGCGAACCGAGTTCGACGCGCGCGACATCGTCGAGACGCACCGTCGAACCGTCGGGGTTGGCGCGGACGATGATCTCCCGGAACTGCGCCGGGTCGGCGAGGCGACCCTTGGAAGTGACCGTGTACACCAGGTCCTGGCCCTTGCTGATCGGCGACTGGCCGACCTTGCCGGCGGCGAACTGCGCGTTCTGTTCGTTGATCGCACTGGCGACGTCGCCGGGGGTGAGCTTCAACTGCGCCAGGCGATCAGGCTTGAGCCAGATGCGCATGGCGTAGTCCTTGGCGCCGAAGATCTGCACATTGGTCGTTCCCGGCAGCCGCTTCAGACGGTCGAGAACATTCAGCGTCACGTAATTCGAGGTGAACAGGTCATCATAGCGGCCGTCGGGCGAATAGAAGGCGAGCACCTGTAGGAACGCCGAAGAGCCTGGCTCGACGGTCACGCCCTGGCGGCGTACCTCCAGCGGCAGCCGCGATTCGACCTGCTTGACGCGGTTGCTGACATTGACCGCGGCGATGTCGATCTGGGTGCCGATCTCGAAGGTCACCTGGATCTGCGTGAGGCCGTTCGACGATGAATTCGACGACATGTAGATCATGCCGGGCAGACCGTTGATCGCGTTTTCGAGCGGCGCTGCGACGGTCGATTCGAGCACTTCGGCCGAGGCACCGGGATAGGTGGCCTGCACCGTGACCACCGGCGGTGCGATTTCCGGGTACTGGGCGATCGGGAGTGAGCGCATCGCCGCCAGGCCGGCAACGATGAGCAACACCGAGATGACCACCGCGAAGATCGGGCGGTCGATGAAGAAGCGAGAGAACATCGGGACGTATACTCCGCTTATCGGGTTGCTGGGTCGGCGGCCGGCGCTGCGGCAACCGGCGGCTGGCCGGGGAGGGACGTGGTGGCGGGCTCGCTGATGCGTACCGGCGAGTTCGGCATCATGATCCGCGCCAGCCCGTCGACGATCACGCGGTCACCGGCGGCGAGCCCCGATTCGATCAGCCAGACGTTCGTACCGTCGCTCCGGGACCAGTCGCCGACGATCACCGGTCTCGGGACGGCAATGTCCTTGCCGTCCTGGTCCTTGCCGGCGACGTAGACAAACTTGCCCTGCGGTCCTTCGAGTACCGCCACCTGTGGCACTGCCAGCGCACCCTGACGCTGTGCACCCTTGAGCGCAACGCGAACGAACTGGCCCGGCTTCAGCGCGAGGTCGGCATTGGTGATCTCGGCGCGCATTTCGTAGGTGCCGGTCTGCGGGTTGACACGCGTGTCGGCGAAGTTGATGCGGCCGCTGCGCGGGAAGGTCGAGCCGTCGGAGAGCTTCACCGAAACCTCGAAGGCATTGTCGCGCGGCAGCGTCAGGCGACCGTCGGCCATCGCCTTGTTCAACCGTAACTGCTCGTTGTCGGAGACGCTGAACAGCACCCAGATCGGGTCGACCTGCGAGACCGTCGTCAGCAAGGTCGTATTGGCGTTGGCCAGGCTGCCTTCCGATTGCTGGGCGCGGCTCGACAGACCGTTGATCGGCGCCACGACGCGTGTGTAGGCGAGGTTGAGCCTGGCTTCGGTCAGCTTCGCCTGTGCCGCCTTGATCGATGCGGCGGCGAACTCGGCGGCGGAAGCTGCGTCGTCGGCTTCCTTCTGGCCGATCGCCTTGCGCTCGGCGAGTGGCTTGAGCCGAGCGGCTTCGCGGTCGGCCTGGGTCTTCTGGGCCTGGGCACGCAGCAACTCGGCCTCGGCGGACGCCAGTTGCGCCGCGAAGGGTTTGGCGTCGAGCAGGAACAGCGGCTGCCCGGCGCGCACCGCTGCCCCTTCCTGGTAGAGTCGTTTCTCGACGATGCCGGTGACCCGTGCCCGTACCTCGGCATCCTTCGATCCGGCGGTCTGCCCGACGTATTCGAAGGTCACCGGGAATGATGCCGGCTGGACGTTGATCGTCGTCACCTCGGGGGGCGGAAAACCACCCATGCCGCCGGGCGCCTGCTGCTGCCCGCAACCGGCAGCGGCCGCCGCGGCGAGGATCAACAGGAGCAGTGAAGGAGAGAAAAGACGGGCAGGGGAGGCTGACATGAAGAGTCCTTTATTACTATGAAAGTCGCGAGCGACTCACGAATCTCCACTTCCCCTTGCGGGTGAAGGGTCGGGTGAGATGGGGAATTCGCAGAGCATGCTCTGCGCCCATCGAACGATTCCGGCGCGCAAGCTGGCATGCGCCCTGCAAGGGAGTGAAACGGTCATGACTTTCATCATCGAGGGGTGTCTTGCAAAGTCATGACCGTTTGGCTCGCATCGCGTTTCGGGATAACACGACTTGCAGAAGGTACGAATTTTACGTACATTCAAGAATGTTTGTAAATAGTCTTGATGCAGGGGGACAGAAGAAATGGTGAGAAGGACGAAAGACGAGGCGTTGGCGACTCGCGAAGCGTTGCTCGATGCCGCCGAGCGGGTGTTCTGTGCCAGCGGCGTGACCAGCGCAACGCTGGGCGACGTGGCAAGCGCCGCTGGTGTCACCCGTGGCGCCGTCTACTGGCACTTCCGCGACAAGGGCGAACTGTTCGGCGCGATGTGCAGCCGCGCCACGCTGCCCTTGCAAAGTCGCCTTGAGCAGGCGGCGGATGGCGACGGTGACGACGCCATCGCCACCCTGCATGCGGTGTCGGTGCAGGCCATGCGCGAGATCGCCCTGAACCCGCGCACGCGCGCGGTGCTGGATATCCTGCTCTGCAAGTCCGAACGGCTGCCCCAACCGGCTGACGGGGCGCCGCAAATCGACGAAATGGATCGCCAATGTGCCAACGCCCTCGAGCGCATCATCGTCCGTGCCATCGTGCAGGGCCACCTGTCCGCCGACACCGACAGCCATCTCGCGGCACACTTGCTGCAGACGTTCTTCCACGGGGTGATCCAGCACTGGCTGATGCATCCGGAAGCCTTCGACCTGAACACCGCGGCACCGGCGATGGTGGACACGATGATCGCCGGTCTGGTCGCGGCGCCGCCGCGGCGGGGTACTGGCGAGGGGCCGGGATCGCCTTGCGTTCGCGACGAAACCTGACGGTCGTGTGTGTGCTCCGCCTGTCAACGTTCCATCCATCCGGCTCTGATCTCTTCGTCACCGGCAATGCTCAACTTGTTTCGGTGATTTTGGATAAATGGCTTGCCTATGTTCGACGCTCCGGACGAAGTCCCGAAGTCTGTTTCGAGCGGGTGTGCCCGCGATAGACCAGCCAGCCGTACAGGGAACAGTTAACGACGATCACCACGGCGCCCAGAGTGAACTGCATGCTGCGTGTGAGTTCGGCAGGATAGATGATCGGCAGCAGGTAATGCTCGATGAAACTGCCGCGATAGCCAGCTTCGCCGGCAGCCTGTCGCCAGCGATTTTCCAGTGGCGTCAGCGGACACTCCCTGCCGGTCAACTCGACCAGGGCGCCCCAGCAGACGGCCGGGAGGTGGGCCAGCGCCAGCCGTGGCCAGCGCAGTACCAGCACGCCTCCGAGAACGACGAAGACGATGAACAGCAAATGGACCAGAACGAGGGCGTCTGCCAGGAGTCGATCGCTCACGCGGCATTCTCGTTGAAGCCCCTGATCTGCCGCCGCGCCTTCTTGGTTGGCCGACCACGCAGCTCGCTGCCGGGAACCGGCGCCAGTTGCCGGGCTTCCCGGGCCGCCGCGCGCCGCGCGCGGCTCTCTGCACTTTCCTCGTAGAGTTGCTGCGCTTCGCTTGCCGGGCGGCGCTGTTCGTTGAGGCCGCATACGACGATGCTCCAGACGACGTCGCCGATGGCGATTTCGAGGCGGTCGGTACAGCGCAGCTCGCGTGCCGCCTTGACGGTGTGACCGTCCATCTTGACGTGGCCGGCGGCGATCGCCTGCGCTGCCAGCGAGCGCGTCTTGTAGAAGCGTGCCGCCCACAGCCATTTGTCGATGCGCATGCGCTCCAGTACAGCTTGCGTAGGTTCGGTCAAGGCCATTCCTCCAATCCCCTGTTTCCTGTTTCCTGATGTTCCTGTTCCGGCGTCTTATTCCCGGCTCGGACGTTTGCCGAGCTTGCGCTGCAGCGTGCGGCGGTGCATTTTCAGGGCGCGTGCGGTGGCCGAGATATTGCCCTGATGCTCGGCCAGCACGCGCTGGATGTGCTCCCACTCGAGCCGATCGATCGACAGCGGTGAGCCGGCAACCGGAATCGCCGAATCACCGCTGTTGCCCTTGTTGAGCGCTGCAACGACGGCATCGGCATCGCAGGGTTTGGCCAGGTAGTGGACAGCGCCGAGCTTGATGGCCTCGATCGCGGTGGCGATGCTGGCGTAGCCGGTGAGCATGACGATGCGCGTGTTCGGGTCGAGTTCGATCAGTTTCTCGATCAGCACCAGTCCCGATGCGCCCGGCATCTTGAGATCGATGACCGCGTACTCGGGTGCCTGGGTCTGGGCCTTGGCGATCGCCGTGGCGACATTGGCGGCAACGGTCACGGCATAACCACGACGGTCCAGGGCACGTCCAAGAACGCGTCGGAATGCGTCGTCGTCATCGACCAGCAGCAGCGTCGACCGTTCGTCGTCTGCCTGATTTGCTTCGGGAGTGGCAATCATGGCATCAGCCTTTCAGGCGGTGCAGGGGCAGGGTGACACGGGTGCGGGCGCCACCATGCGCATCATCGCGGTTGCAGAGTTCAACCCTGCCACCGAAACGTTCGATGGCGGCGTTGCTGAGGAACAGGCCGATGCCGATACCGCGTGGTCGGTCCTGAGCATCGACCTTGGTGCTGAAAAAGGCTTCGCCAAGGTGTTGTGCCGTTGCTGCATCGAGGCCGGTGCCACGGTCGAGTATCTCGACGAGCAGTTGCCCGGCATCCCAGCTTGCGGAAAATCGGAGTGCTTCCGGGCTGCTGCCGTTGGCATCGGCAGCATTGTCGAGCAGGTTGAGGATCGCCTGTGCGAGTGTACGGTCGGCGGCGATCAGCGGTGCCGGCTGCGCACCCTGCAGCGTCACGCTGAGCCGTGCGTGCGGACGGATGATCTGCCATTCGTCGAGTAGACGGTGCAGGTAGGCGTCGAGCGGCAGCGAACGCAGGCTTTCGTCACGCTCCTGGCCAGTCGCAGCGAGGATTTGCGAGATCGTCTGTTTGCAGCGATCGACCTGCTCACGCAACAGTTGCAGGTCTTCCTGCCATTCGGCCGGGTCTGTGTGCTTGAGTTCGAGTTCGCGGATCACCACGGCCATCGTCCCGAGCGGCGTCCCCAATTGGTGCGCTGCGCCGGCGGCGAGGGTGCCGAGCGAGAGAATCTGCTCGTTCCGCAGCGCCTCTTCGCGGGCAGCGGCGAGTTCGCGTTCACGCTCCTTGAGGGCGTTGGCCATGCGCGTCAGGAAAAAGGCGACGACGCCGACACTGATCACGAAATTCAACCACATGCCCAGTACATGGAGGGCAAAGCCGCTGCCGTGCGCGGCATGTTCGCCGGCACTGCCGGTGGCGCGTGCAAGCAAGGCTTCGAACTGCGCGAGATCGCCTTGCGGGGGAGGCAGCGGCAACTTCCAGAACATCAGAAAAGTGTAGGCAACCAGGGTCATCCCCGCCATCGCCCAGGCCTGCCGTGCCGGCAGCATCGCCGCAGCCAGGGTGGGTGGCAGCAGGAACAGCGAAACGAAGGGATTGGTCGAGCCTCCGGCAAAGTAGAGCAGCAGCGCGAGGATGCCGACGTCGATGGCCAGTTGGGCGAAGATTTCGCTTTCGGAACAGCGGCCACCCTTGTGGATGCGCCATTGAGTCAGCAGATTGACAGCGGCGAGGAGGGCGATGGCGGCGCTCATCGGTACGACATCGAGCGGGATTTTCAGCCAGGTCACGGCCAGGACCAGGACCACGGCCTGGGTCAGCACTTCAACCCGGCGCAGGGCCAACAGGCGTTGCAGCGGGTTCGCCGGGCGCAGGGGCACAGCTCCTGGCAGCGCGTGATTGGTGTGAGGCATGAGTTGATGCGACCTCTGGCAGCCGTCAAAGGACGATATTTTACGCCGGGTGCACTTTCCTGGGCGCAGACGGGTCGCCCAGGGGGAGAACTGCAGAATTGCTGTCTGGTTTGGTGTTTGCCCCGCCTTCTGTTACAATCCGCCTCCTCCCGGAGAGATGGATGAGCGGTTTAAGTCGCACGCCTGGAAAGCGTGTTTAGGATTATTCCTAACGCGGGTTCGAATCCCGCTCTCTCCGCCAGATAAATTAATTAAGCCCATGTTTTCATGGGCTTTTTTTATTTTCGATAATAATCGACTATCAATTCGACTATCAATCAATTGTCCGGTTGGCAGGTTGTCGCCGTCCCGCCAGCGCTGACTGTTCAGAGATTACCAATGAAGTATCGGCAGGCAACCGGGCACCCGCTGGACAACCCCGAAGTCGTCATCAACCTCTGGGCCTATTCGGATGAAAATGGCACCATCCTGCGCCTGGCCGGAAAGTCCTACGTCATGCTCCCCATGGTGTCTGGCTAGGTTTCAACGAAAAGCTTGTTGCCTCCCTCCAAAGCAATAGCATCGACCTTCTGTTTTTTGCGAAACAGATTCATCACCAGCCGTCGCCGCCATCGCACACGCCGCTCTGCCGCCTCTTCATCGACTCCAGCCACTTCACCATCCCTGCCAGAGACGTCTCCGCACACGCGTCGTGGGCTGCAGTCAGGCGCTCGAACGTGCGCCAGTGCATCCCCTTGGGCTTCCCGCCGTCGGGGTTGCCAATGCCCGCCGGCCAGCCCAAACGCCGCCTGATCTTCTCCGCCTGCCGCCGCGCACGCTCGTCCTCGGCTTCCCGCTGGCTCGCATAGACCAGACGGTAGCAGTGCCGACAGGCGAAAATCGTACCGCCGTAGAGAATCGCCACGCGCCGCCCGCATCCGCTTGCCGGGCAGCGGAACCACGCGCGCCGACCGCCAAGGTGGCAGGGTGTCCATTCCAGATAGACGGGGTACTCCATCGATTGCCATTCGCCACCGTTGTTCCGGCTGCGATAGCTGAGCATCACCCGGTCGACTTCCGTGCGGATCTGGATCGACGCCACCTCCTCGCCGTTGCCTGTCCATTGCCAGCCGAAGGCCCGGCCCGGTTGTAGCAGGCCATCACGTTGCAGCCGCCGGACATCCAGCGTCCGCATGTCGCTTGTCGTGGCCTTGCCGCCTTGGTATCCCCGCCCGCTTCCGCTGCCGCCCATTCTGTTGCACTCCGATTTTGCCGAAATCATTTGGCAACTTTGCATCGCGTCTTTCGGTGAATCAGCGCGAATCCCTTGCCACATCGAGCATTGCGGCGTTCTCGATGGTGTTCGGTCTCATGCGCCGCGCAGCTCTTTCAGCTTCAAGAGCATGGCCAATGTCCGCTCGAATTTGCGGTCAAGGTGCGTTTCGTAGCGGTTCAGCTTCTCCAGCAGGTGCGCCCGCAGCCCTTCCCCCAAAGTTTGCGCCTTGATTGCCGGCGTGTACTGCGCTTCCTTCACCATCTGATGGCAGATCGGGTCCAGCGAATCGCGGATGAACTGCGCCAAACCTTCGGCAGTTGCCGGGTGTTCCTCCTCCTCGACCTGCTGATCCCACCAGTCGCGGGAATCCTGAATCAGCGCCCGCCTGGCCTTCGCGTAAGCATTCGGCCCACCCTTGCGCAGGATCGCCGCCGCCTTCTGGGTTGCCGCCAGATCGAGTGCAGCGATCCGCTGGCGCTCGACGATCTCGTCCGGGGTCGCATCCAGCAGGTCGCGCAGGTCGGCATTGTCGCCCGTCAGGCCCCGCTGAAAGGGCGCTGCGGATGGCATGACCAACTTCGGACTATTCACCGCGCTCCTCAGTCCCTCGTTGATCCTCGCGCCTTCGGCCATCAGCACCCGACGTTTGCGCCACAGGACGCCAGCCAACTCCTCGACCAAGTGCAACTCGGTCGCGCCGGAGGGCTGGTGCTCGAACACCAGCGCATCCCGCAGATCGTCGAACTCGGCGCGATCCTCGTGTGGTAGAACCACGTGGCGCGACAGGACCCCGTGCTTCAGGGCATTGAACCGCACGGCGGCATAGCCCGCGTCGATTCCTTCGTCATCCTTCCCGGTAGTCACCAAGACACCGTTCTCCATCGTGGCCATCAACTACTCCTTCAAAAAGCGACCGCTCGCGTTGTGATACTCAGTGGCGAGCTGCGTGACAGTTCTTCCAACTCGGTCGTCGGAAACCTCGGAAACCGGCGAAACCGAGTCCACCACCTCGACGCGCCAACGCTCGGCCGAGCCCTTGCCATCTTGACTGCCACGGGCGCGCACGATGCGCCGGCCATCGACGATGCGTCCCGCGTGGCGGCGAATCCACCAGCCGAGCTTGCGACGGTTGATCTCGCCGCGATCATCGGCGATGTCGCGCAACACCTCGCGCAGTTCTGCATGCTCGTCGTCGAACGTGTGCGCGGTTCTCACGATATCGCGCACCATCGCCTCGGTCTTGCCGAACACGGCGAACCAGGCGTCGAGCAGGCGCGACAGGGTTTCGCGGTCGGGGTCTTCGGTCATCGCCTCGAACACCGAAGCGGTCGGGTCAACGCACCCGAGCCACAACAAAGGTTGTCGGCACAACTCCGACCACTCGCCATAACTCGCCAGTGACCTGCACTCCGTCTTCGGTCGGCCGGCGACGATCCAGGCGCGAATGATGGTCAGCGCGGCGGAGACGTAGCGCCCGCGTTCGCGCAGCACATCGCGCACCAGGTCGGGCCGCCGGAAACTGCGAGCGGCGGGCACTTCCACCTGTGGCGAAAGGCGGATCGTGATGCAGCGACGAGTCATGTCCTGCACCGGGCCGACGTTGTTGCCGCTCGACAGGAACAGGGCTCGCGTTCCGACCGTGGCGGTTTTCGAGATGCCGAGAATCCGCCCACTGATGAACTCGGAAGTCAGCGCTGTGCACAGGCTCTTGTGCGCGACCAGATCGCCCGTGAGGTTGTCGAACTCGACGACGGCGGGCGCGCGCAGCAGTTCGGCCAGCAGCAGCTTGCGGCATTCCTCGTCGTCGGCCGGGAAGGTGGTCGGCGTACCGCGTTGCGGGGTGGCGAAAGCCGTCATCAGTTCGCACAGATACGACTTGCCGGAGCCGACCATGTGGGCGCGCACATGAAACATGGGCGCCACCGGCAGGCTGGATCGTACCGCCGCCGTCAATATCGCCGCGAGTGCCGCCGCTCGATCGACTTCGGCGGCGAAGCTGAACTCGACGAGCAGATCGTTGAGCAAGGCCAGCGCCGCCTCGGCTTGCGCACGGCCGGGGGTCTCGGGTACCGCGAACTCGCGGGCGTTGAAGACGCCGAACATGCCCGTCGTCGGATCGTATCCCGCCGCCGTCATCAGGCTGCCATCGGGGCGCAGATAGGGCTGGCGCGTCAGGCCGGACAGCACCGGCAAATGCGGGTAGCTGGTCGAGTCGAACAGCACGGCGGCATGCCGGGCGGGTGGATCGGTGCGCACCCAACTCTGCGCGCGGACGTCGTAGCGCTCCCAAGACGCTGCGCCGGACAGCGAGCGTACCAGCGCCTGCTGACTCACATCCTGAATACGCGTTTCGCGCGTGCCGGGGTCAGTGACTACCGTCACGATCAACCCACCTCGCTGGTAATGGCGACGCGACTGCGCCAGCTCACGCTCGGCAGCATCGACCACCCGGTGAATCTCGCCGGCCACGATGCGGATCGTCGGTTTCATCCGGGCGGCGTTGATCTCGATGCCGAGGTAACCGAGGAGGGCGCGGATGTGCCGCTCGTTGCAATGGCCGTGCAGGCACTTGAAGCCACCGAGAGGCCAGTTGTCGTCGGGCTCGAAGTAGGCAGCACCGCCATCGACCGCCCCAGTATGCTCTTGCACCCACGGGCAGGTGATGTCGTGCTTGGCATCGCCCAGCGGCGCCTTGTAAAGGCCTCGTTCGCGCAGCGAGGCGAGCACGGCGTTTTCTTCGGGGCGGGGAATCCAGAGACCGGGTCGCCGTCGTCCGGACGCGTTGAGTGACCGCTCATGGCAGCGCGCTTCGCCCTTTCTGCTGGCCTCGTCTCCAGTTGCAGGCCGGCGACCAGGTCGGCCACCGAGTAGCGCAGATCGGGCTCCCAGGTCACCATACGGCAGACGAAAGGCGGTGTGTGCTTGCCGTTCACCCCTACCGGCAGCCGCGCCAACCGGGCGCGCGGGCCGTTGGCGCCAGGGTCACAAAGGCCCGCGGCGACGATGGCATTCATCAGTCGGTCGGCCGCAAGCCCGTCGGTCACCGGCTCCGCCAGCAGATAGCCCGCCTGATGGTTGCCCGGCGAAGTCTCCAGCAGCCACGTCGGCCGCAGCGTCAATCGGTCAATCGGCACCTTGCCGCCGATGTCGTCGAGCATCACACCATGCAGCGCCGCGAACTGTGCCTTGCGCCGCCGATAAACGCCCGCTTCGTCAGGGCGGAAGCTTGCCAGCGAGAAGTAGTTGTTGCCGTCCGCTGGCAGCGCATTTTCGCCGTCCCGCCAGCGTCGACTTTGCCAGGCCCCGGCCGAGACCTTGGTCGGATTGCCGGCAAAGCTCGTCACCACCGGCGCCGCGTCACCGGAGAGATGCGAGAACACGGCGCGCAGGAACTCGTCGTTGGCTACGGCGACGGTTTCGCCGGTTTCATCGGTTTGTACCGCGCCCGGCGGCAAATCTGTCACGTTCATCGCCTGCACCTACGCGGCAGACTTGCGGGCAGCTTCGAGCCGGACAACCAGTTCCCGGACCTCGGCATCCGACTTGCCGGCGATGCGCGCCGCATTGAGCGCAGCGACCTCGCCAGCCGGCCAGCCCACGGCGCGCAGGCCGATATGCACCGGGCTCGTGAACAGGCCCTGTTGAATGTCGAGATAGTGTGCGCTGCGCGACCGGCCGCGCGCACGGAGCACGGCGGGAAGGCGGAGGATGGTGTGCGTCATACTGGAGCCTCTCAGGAAGTTTCGGGAACTGCTGAGAGGGAGCGTAGCTGGGCGATCTGGGCGAAAGAGCCCCTGAGGAACGCCAAATCACTACATCAAAAACATCTACAAAACAATTGCTTGCAAGCTCCGTGCATCGACAGCGCGAGAGCAGCCTGGCCACATTGTCCGGTCGAGAAACGCGAAAAACCAAGGGCTTGCCGTTGCTTCCAAGTGGGCGAAAACTTTCCGCCCAACTTTGTCACAGCTTCATTTTCTTCCTGATCGTGTCGGCGTCACGGCCCTTGGCGATCGCCGTCCTGGCGATCTGCTGCGCGTACCAGGTGTCGGCCATGGCTGGGCGTTTCCTGGCCAGATCCCGGTAGGCCTTCTGCCAGTCCTTGTACATTGCCTGCGTATCGAGCTTGCGTGCCTCGCGTCTGGCGTTGCTGGGCGTGTAGCGAGGATCCGCGGGCGTCGCGGCGTCTACCAACAGGCGCACTCGCTTTTCGTCCAGCAAATACGCGCCGTCGCGATACTCGATCAGGTCCGCCAAAGGCACCTCATTGCCTCCGGCAACCAACGCCAATTCGCCAGCCAGCCTCAGACACAGCACCTGGACGCGCTTGTTGCCACTGGCCATCCCGATTACCCGCAACGCAGCCGCATCGGCAGGCGAGGTACTGCGGCGCAAGCCCAGCGCGGCAGCGACAAAGGCAACGACAGCGTCGACACTGCACTGCCACTGCGCCAGCCGGTCGGCCGATACCGCCACCCGGTTGATGTCGCTGCGCTTGTCGCAGACGATGAAAGCGCTCGTCGCGTTCGTCGTGGCTGGCAGCGTATCCACCGGCATCACGCAATCACGCTCGCAGCCCGGACATACCGCACTCGCTGCCGGGCGAGATTTGGTCAGCAGGCAATGCCTCTTCATCGTCGTAACCGCAGCGTCTGGCCACTGGCTCAACTCATGGTCGCTAACGAAGGCTACGGCACCATCGTTTTCGCCAAGGCGCTCAAAGAGTTCGACGAGCGCATCGGTCGGCGTCATGAGGCGATAAGCTCAACCGCTGCGTCCGATTCAATCTCGTCGGTCGGTTCCTTGGGTTCGACGCCGGAGGCTTCGAGCATCGCGCGCAGCTTCAAATCCACTCCGTCGTATTTCAGCGAGCACGAGCAAGGGTAAGTGATGCTGAACGCAATTTTCTTCGCCGGCTTGTCCGCCGCCACCACCACCGACGCACTCAGACCGACCTGCGTCACGTAGTACCGGTGCAAGGGCGTCGCCTTGACGATCTGCTCAAGCAGGTCATAAACCGCCTTCGGGTTCTCGCTGGTATCCGCTTCCAGCGTGATGCGGTCGCCCTTCTTGTGGCGCGAAGACAGCCGCAGCTTGGTCACCACGACCCGCTCGATGCCGCTGCCGGGGTCGTAAGTCAGTTCGAAGTCGCGCCGCCGGAATGGTGTGAGGTCATAGACCCGATCGTCCCTCGGGTCCGGTGGCAGCTCCGGGAGCTTGAGAATCGTTGTCGCAAACCTCGCCTGCAAGGGTTCGATTGCCTTATAGGTGCCGCGAAAATTGAGGTCGAGCGAACCTTCTTTCTGGGAATAGACGAACACCACTTCGAAAGCCGGATTGTGCGGCCGCCGGCCCATCTTGCCATCGACCCATTCGGGCTCCTGTTGCGAATAGTCTTCCGGGTAGGCAAAGAAGTAATCCCGCTCACCCCGGCGGTAAGCCTCGACCACGCAATGTCGGGCGCGTGCCTCGGCGGGGAAGAAGTAGCCGATGATCGCCTGAGCGAGGCCGTCAATGCTGGCCTGATCGACGGCTGCCGGCACATGCGGAAAGTTCTTTCGCTTGCGCCAGTAGGGCAGCATGTCGGCGTGATAAAAACGGGTCGCCCCCAGCCAAAACTCGCGGTAGTCGAGAAAGCTGACCATCGCCCGTTCGCTGTGATTGGCCAGCGCGGACAGCTTTTCCACGAATGCCACCCGCGCGTTCGGCGCGTTCGCAAGCTGGAAAGACGCCTCGTCGAGGATCGCCCGAAAGCCCTTCTCGCAGCCCATCTCGAAGATCTCGCGCAGCTCGGCATCCATCTCGTTGCGCTGTTGATCCGGCAGACACAGCCAGGCAGCAAACAACTCGTCGGTCTTTGCGTCGCAAAAGTCGACGTCGGCGAGCACGCCGCGCGCACCAAAATAACGGGCCAGCAGAGCATTTGGCACCTGCCGGAAGAAATTCTTTGTCGAATAATGGCGCGCCATGGTCTTCTCCAGAAGACGACACAGGTTATTTCGTTTGGATTCTACCGGACGCTCCAGTACATTACCGAACGCCGGTAGCACGGATGACTAGAACGACGCGCCGGGTGCCCGGATCGCGGCGTCGCACTTCGGCGCCGAGACCGAACTTGACAACAACGCTCCACCTCACCGCCGAGCCGGACCAACGACTTCAGAGCACGCATGCAACAGGAAAAAATCACCCTCTCCCAGCTCGAAGGCTTCCTATTCAAGTCCGCCGACATCCTGCGCGGCAAGATGGACGCCAGCGAATTCAAGGAATTCATCTTCGGCATGCTCTTCATCAAGCGCCTGTCGGACGAGTTCGACCGCAAGCGCGCCGTTCTGCGCGACACCACCTTCGCCCACCTGAAAGCCCGCCCCGAACTGCTGGAGGAACTGCTCAACGACAAGACCTCCTACGGCGATACCTTCTATGTACCGCCCCGCGCCCGCTGGCACGAAGGCTGGACCGACGACGAAGGCCGCGAGGTGCCGCCGCTCAAGCACTTGAAGCACGACATCGGCAACATGCTCAACAAGGCCATCGCCGCCATTGAAGACGAGAACGACGCCCTGGCCGGGGTGCTGAAGAACAACATCGACTTCAACGCCGTCAAGGGCAAGACCAAGATCGCCGACCAGAAGTGGAAAGACCTGCTCGACCACTTCAACCAGCCCAGCTTCGTGCTGGTCAACGACCACTTCGAGTTTCCCGACCTCCTGGGCGCGGCCTACGAATACCTGATCAAGTTCTTTGCCGACAGCGCCGGCAAGAAGGGCGGCGAGTTCTACACCCCCGCCGAGGTGGTGCGCCTGCTGGTGCAACTGACCAAGCCGCAGGCCGGCAACACCGTCTACGACCCCACTGCCGGCTCGGGCGGATTCCTGATCCAGGCGCACCAGTACGTCGAGGAGCAAGGGCAGGACGCCAACGACCTCGCCCTCTACGGCCAGGACTCCAACGGCACGGTCTGGTCGATCTGCAACATGAACATGATCCTGCACAACATCACCCGCTTCACCATCGAGAACGGGGATACGCTGGAAGACCCGCTGATCCTGGAGAACGGCCAGCCGCGCAAGTTCGACCGCGTGCTCGCCAACCCGCCCTTTTCCCAGAACTACAGCCGCGCCGCCATGAGCTTCAGCAGCCGCTTCCGCGAGTTCTGCCCGGAAACCGGCAAGAAGGCCGACCTCATGTTCGTGCAGCACATGATCGCGAGCTTGAAGCCCGACGGCCACATGGCCACCATCATGCCCCACGGCGTGCTGTTTCGCGGCGGCAAGGAAAAGCTCATCCGCGAACTGCTGATCGAGGACGACCACATCGAGGCCATCATCAGCCTGCCGCCCGGCCTGTTCTACGGCACCGGCATTCCCGCCTGCGTGCTGGTGGTGAACAAAAGCAAGCCGGACGCGCTCCGGAACAAGCTGCTGTTCATCAACGCCGACCGGGAATACGCCGAGGGCAAGGCCCAGAACAAGCTGCGCCCGGAAGACATCGAAAAAATCGGCCACGTCTTCAGCCACAAGCTGAGCATCGGAAGGTACAGCCGCCTGGTGGACAAGGACGAGATCGTCAAGCAGCACGATTACAACCTCAACATCCGCCGCTATGTGGACAACACCCCCGCACCCGAGCCGGAAGACGTGCAGGCCCACCTGATCGGCGGCATTCCTGAGATCGAGGTCAGCGCCAAACAAGGCGAGTTCGACAAATTCGGCGTCGCGCCGGAACACTTCTTCGAGCCGCTGCGCGCCGACTACCTCGCCTTCCGCGCCACGCTCGACGCCAAACCCGCCATCAAGGCCGCGCTGGAGGCCGATGCCGAATTGCAGGCCAGGCTCGCGGCGCACACCACTGGGCTGGAACAATGGTGGCAGACGGCGCAGCACGACTTCGCCCAACTGCGCGCAGGGCGGAAGCTCCCCGACGTGCGCGCCGAGTTGCTCACCACCCTCAAGCAGAAACTCCAGGCCCTGGGCGTGCTGGATGAATTCAAGAGCGCCGGCGTATTCGTCAACTGGTGGCAGGCCATCCGCTACGACCTGAAAACCGTCATCTCCACCGGCTGGCACCACACCCTGATTCCCGACGCCTACCTGATCGCCGAATACTTCCAGGCCGAGGCCGACGAGATCGAGGCGCTGGAGAGCAAGATCAACGAAACCCAGGGCGAACTGGCCGACGCGGTGGAAAACGCTGCCGAAGCTGCGAGCTATGAGGCGGAAGCAGTCGAAGGCGAAGAAGGGGAGGCCAAACTCACCGCCGCCGTCATCAAGAAATACCTGAAAGACCTGATCGACGATCTGGCCGCCGCCACCTCCGCCTCGGCGCAGAAGGAACGCAAGAATTATGTGGACCTGCGCGACGGCCTCAGCGCCATCGAAACGCGCATCAAGACCCACAAGGCCGCGCTCAAGCAGCAGCAGGATGAACTGGAACTCAAACTCCGCCTCAAGCGTATCGGCGGCGATGAGGACAAGGCGGAAACCCAGGAATTGATCGCGCAAGCCAGCGCCGCCATGGCCGGACTCGATCCGGCGCTGAAGGAGGACAAGAAGAAACTCACCGCGCTGCACAAGGACCAGGCCGCGCTGGCGCAACGCCTTGCCCGCATAGACACCGTGCTCGCCGCCATCGGCGGACAACTGACCGAGGCCGACGCCCGGCGCCTGATCCTGAAAAAACTGCATGACCTCGCCAACAAGGAACTGCTGCGCTACCTGAACGCCGAAAAGCGCGCGCTGCTGGGGATTGTCGGGAACCTTTGGGATAAGTATGCGGTGTCGAGTCAGGGGCTGGAGGAGGCGCGGGCGAATACGCTGGGCGCGCTCAACGGTTTCCTCACGAGCTTGGGTTACCTGGGGTGATCGCGATGGATGGATGGACAAAAGGCACTCTCGGCGGACTCTGTTCCATTGAAATAGGTGGAACGCCCTCGCGGAGCAATCCCGATTACTGGGACTCCACCAAAGACACAAGCAACCGTTGGGTTTCAATTAAGGATCTGAATCGGCGAATGGTCTGTGAAACAGCCGAACAAATCACAGACCTTGGAGTACGCAATTCGAACGTGAAGCAACAACCCAAAGGCACCGTTCTTCTGAGTTTCAAACTCTCAATCGGGAGAGTCGCCTTCGCGGGGTGTGATCTATACACCAATGAAGCCATCGCAGGCTTGCGTTCAGAAGAACTTACACCGGAGTTTCTTTTCTACGGCCTCCAGCAATGGAATTTGCTCCAGAACGTCGATCAAGCGATCAAGGGTGCAACGCTTAATAAAGACAAGCTAAAGAAGATCGAATTTAAATATCCTGAGTCGCTTGTTGAACAAACCAAAATCGCCGAGGTGCTTTCAACGCTCGACCGCGCCATTGAGCAAACCGAGGCGCTCATTGCCAAGCAGCAGCGCATCAAGACCGGCCTGATGCAGGACTTGCTCACCAAGGGCATAGACGAACACGGCAACATCCGCTCCGAAGCCACCCACGCCTTCAAGGATTCCCCCCTGGGGCGGATTCCGTTGGAGTGGGATGCAAAATTGCTCGACGATTGTATTAGTTCGGACGCCCCAATCTGCTATGGGATTCTTATGCCCGGAACAGGTGTGGACGATGGTGTTCCAGTGATTAAGGTGAAGGATATCTTTGATGGTGAAATCTGCCTCAATGACCTTCTTCTTACCGATCCAAAGATAGATGCGGCGTACAAACGGTCACGGCTTCGCACAAATGACTTACTTATCACCATTCGGGGAACAACAGGAAGAGTCGCTTTGGTGCCAATAGCTCTTGATGGCGCAAACATTACGCAAGATGCGGCCCGCATAAGGCTGAAAGCTGGCCATCTCTCTGTTTATTTTTTTTATCTCCTTCAGTCGGCGGACGTTCAAGCACAGGTTGATCTTCAAACGCTGGGGCAGGCAGTAAAAGGCATCAATATCGCAGAAGTGCGAAGGCTGAGAGTGCCAGTTCCTCCCGAGGATGAACAGAAACGAATCTGCCAATTGCTTGAACAAATTCATTCTGCTTGGCAGGCAAGTGCTAAGTACCGTGACAAGTTGCTTCTTCAGAAGGCCGGAATGATGCACGACCTCCTCACCGCCAAGCGTCGCGTCACCCCGCTTCTTGAACCCGCCGCAGCCCAATAACCGGGACACCCGCATGGCCTACCAGGACAAGACCCCCGCCCACATCCGCCTCGATGAGCGCAACTCCCGCGTGCTCTTCCCGTGTGCCATGCCCTGCGCGCGAGTGACGCCATGTTGAGCCTGGACTGGATCAAACAATGCGTTGATCTGCAACGCTATCGCTATTCCCGGCACGGCGACCGGGAGCGGCAAAACGACGGTTTGAGCCTGGCCGAGGTGGAGCAGGCGCTGGGCTCCGGCCGTATCATCGAACAGTATGGGGATACCGGGCGCGGCGAGAGTTGCCTGCTGGCCGGCTTCACCGACGGCGGCAAGCCGGTGCATGTGGTGTGCGGCCGGATGAACGATGGGCTGGTGGTCATCACGGTGTATATTCCCATGCCACCCAAATTCAAGAACCCCTATGAGCGAGGTGCAGCATGACTGACCACTGCGTTTTCTGCGGCAACAAGCATCTATCGGCCAAGACCACGCGCTATCTGCACCAGCAGGACGGCGAGATGTTGATCGTCGAGGAGGTGCCCTGCCTGGAGTGTGATTTTTGCGGCGAACAGTATTTCGATATTGGGGTGTTGAAACGCATCGAGAGCGATCATCTGGAGATTGCCGAACACCGTCGCCAGCCGCAGCGCTATGTGCGTGTCGCGGTTGAATCCTTTGGCGGAGCGGACCGCGCCCCTTGATTCCATTGAGGTTGTCCCATGATTGACAAGACGCCCACCCCGATCCTCCTCGACGAGCGCAACCACGTCGAGAAGCCGCTGCTGGACCAGTTGGCGGAACTCCAGTGGGAAGTCATCGACCTGGAGGTGAAGCAGCAGCCCAAGCAGACTTTCCGCGAGAGCTTCACCGAGGTGGTGCTGGGGCCGGTGTTGCGCGAGCAGATCAAGGTCATCAACCCCTGGCTGGAGGACGACCAGGTGGAAGAAGTGGCGAAGCGCCTCACCGCCAGTTTCCCGAGCACCAACCTGCTGGACAACAACCGCTATGTGCTGAACCTGCTGCTGGAAAACACCAGCGTGACCGAGAACCGCAAAACGGGCGAGAAAAGCCCGACGGTGCGCTACATCGACTTCGCGCATCTGGCTAACAACCGCTTCATCGCCGTGTGCCAGTTCAAGCTGCGCATCCTGGGCACGGAGCACCACATCATCCCGGACATCGTTCTTTTCCTGAATGGCCTGCCGGTGGTGGTGATCGAGTGCAAGTCGCCCAAGCTGAAGGAACCCATCCCCGAGGCGATCGACCAGATGCTGCGCTACAGCGAACAGCGCGGCGCCAAGGGTGAGGGCAGCGCGCCGCTGTTCCATTTCAACCAGTTTATCGTCGCCACCTGCCGCAACGAGGCCAAGTTCGGCACCATCACCACCCACATCGAAAAGCATTTCTATCGCTGGTCCGACCCCTACCCGCGCACGGTGGAGGACCTGGCCCACGGCGACAGCGGCCCCAACGACCAGCAGCGGCTGGTGGCGGGCATGCTGGACCGGCAAAACCTGCTGGACATCCTCCGCAGCTTCACGATCTTCTCGGAGTCGGACAAGGGCGAGCGGATCAAGATCGTCGGCCGCTATCAGCAGTTCCGCGCCGTGAAACTGGCGGTGCAACGCCTGCTCTCCGGCACCACGCCCCGCGCCCGCAGCGGCATCGTCTGGCACACCCAGGGCTCGGGCAAGTCGCTGACCATGATGTTCATGGTGCGCGAGATGTACCGCCACGCCACGCTTTCGAAGTGGAAGGTGGTGTTCGTCACCGACCGCACCCAACTGGAACAGCAACTCGGTGAAACCGGCGGCAGCATCGGCTTTACCGTAAAGGCGGCGGACAGCATCGCCAAACTCAAGGAATTGCTGAAGAGCGACTCCTCGGGCCTGGTGATGGCGATGATCCACAAGTTCCGCGAGACCGATCTGGCGGAAACCTTCTCGGAACTGAACAATAGCCCGAACATCCTGGTGATGACCGACGAGGCGCACCGCTCGCAGTATTCGCTGCTGGGGGCGAACCTGGACCGCGCCATCCCCAATTCGGCGCGCATCGGCTACACCGGCACGCCCATCGACAAGACCGAAAAGGTCTTCGGCGATTACATCGACAAATACAGCATGCGCCAGGCCATCGAGGATGGCGTGACGCTGGAGATCATTTACGAAGGCCGCACCCACAACGCCGAGGTGTCGGACCAGTCCGGCATGGATACCGCCTTCGCCGACGTGTTCAGCGACTACAACCTGGAGCAGCGCCTGGAAATCCTGGGCTATGGCTCGCGCGATGCCTATCTCGAAGCCGAGCCCACCATCCAGGCCAAGGCCGGGGACATGGTGGCGCACTATCTGGCGCATGTATTCCCCAACGGCTTCAAGGCACAGGTGGTCGCGACCTCGCGCGAGGCGGCGGTGCGCTACAAGGCGGCGCTGGATGGAGCGCTGAGTGCAGCCATTCAGAAGCTGGAACAGGTCAACCCGCTGAACCTGGACCTCGCCCGCCTCAAGGCGCTGAAGACCGACGTGGTGATTTCCGGCAGCCACAACGATCTGCCGCACCTCAAGGCTTTCACCGACAGCGGCCGCCATGCGCGCAGCATCAAGAGCTTCAAGCTGCCCTTCGACAAGGAAGACGAAGGCGTGAGCGGCGAGATCGGTATCGTGATCGTGAACAACATGCTCTTGACCGGGTTCGACGCGCCCATCGAGCAGGTGATGTATCTGGACAAGGTGATCGTTGCCCACAACCTCTTGCAGGCCATTGCCCGCGTCAACCGGGTGGGCGGCGCGGCGAAGGAAAAGGGCTTCATCGTCGACTACGTCGGTATCGGCCACCACCTCAAGAAGGCCATCGACAATTACGACGAGCGCGAGCAGAAGGAAGTACTCGACACCTTGAGCTTTCCCGAGGACGAGTTGCGGGAATTGCGGGCCGACTACAAGGCCATCATGGCGCTGCTGGAACGTTATGGCCTGACCGATTTGACCGACACCGACGCCTTTTTCGATCTGTTCTCCGACGAGGACATCCGCTTCGAATTCATGCTGGCATTCAAGAAACTAACGCGCAGCCTGGATTTGGTGTTGCCCGCCAAGCAAGCGCTGGATTACCTGAAGACCTACAACGCGCTTACTGCGATTAACGTGCAGGCGGGGCGGCATCTGAACGACCAGCGCCTGAGCATGAAGGGCATTCCGCCCAAGCTGCGGGCGCTGACGGACCAGTATCTGGCCTCGAACGGCATCGACCAGAAGGTCAAGCCGATCTCGATTTTCGACGAGGATTTCGAGAGCAAGGTCGCCAAGCGCAAGCGCACCAAGACCAAGGCCGCCGAAGTGGAGCACGCCATCCGCCACCATCTGGACATCGAGCTGGACGACGATCCGGAACTGCAAGCTTCCTTCTCGGCGGCGCTGGCGGCCATCCTGCAAGCCTTCAAGGACAACTGGCAGCAGATTTACGAAGAACTGGAGAAGCTGCGCCAACGCATCATCGAGGCGGCCAACGAGCCGACCTATGGCCTGCACAAGAAGAAGCAGATGCCGTTCTTCCGCATGTTCAAGACCGAGGTGTTCGCTGCGGCGGAGCTTGGCGACGACCAGGTGGGCCAGTTGGTGGATTTGACCCAGCAAGTCTTTCTGGTGGTGGAACGGGAGTTGAAGCTGACCAGCTTCTGGGAGAGCGTGCCGGCGCGGAATCGTCTCAAGGCGGAAATTCAGCAGATTCTGCTGTCGGCGACGTTCAATGCCTTGCCCAATGTGGTGGCCAACCGTAACCAGATCATTTCGCGGGTGATGGAAATCGCCGAGAAGAACCACGACCGGATCCTGTACGCGGCCTGATATGGAACTGAATTACAAAACGATTTTCGCCAAACGCAAGACGCTGACGATTACGGTTGAGCGCGACCGTTCCATCGTCGTCACGGCGCCAGAGGGGACCGCGCCGGAAAAAATCCGCCAGCTCGTCGAGTCGCGCAAGTTGTGGCTTTACGAGAAAACCCGCCACGTCCAGAAGTACGATCCGCTGCCTCACCCCCCTGGCAAAGAGCTGGTAACCGGCGAGTCCTTGCCTTACCTTGGTCGGCTGTACCGCATCGAGCTGGTGGAGGGAGACGGCGAGATTCGATTCGAACAGAAATTCATTGTGCCACGCGCGCACGCCGGCCAGTCGCCAGCCTTCCGGGCTTGGTTCATCGCTCAGGCGGAGGAGAAGATTCTTCCGCGGGTGGCATCGCATGCCAGGAACCTGGGCGTCGCCTACAAGGAAGCCAAGATCGGCCAGGGCAAATATCGTTGGGGTTCATGCACGCCACAGGATAACGTGATTCTCAATTGGCGGCTGATCAAGGCGCCCATGTTCGTGATCGACTACGTCGTGGTGCACGAACTGGCGCATCTCATCGAGCAGAACCACACGCCGCGCTTCTGGAACATCGTGCGTTCGCAAGCACCGGGCATGGACAAGGCAAAGGCGTGGTTACAGAAGAACGGTGCGCTGCTGGAGCAGGAGTTATAGGCGACACCGACCAAGCGCCGACACGCCTCGCTCGCCGGTGCGTGCCTTCGATTCGTTCGCGTCCAGCGCGGCGTCGCGCAGCGCGTGATCCGCTGCGGCGCATGGGAAACGCCGTTTCCAGCGCGACCACCGCCCGGTTTCTGAAAGCAATCAGGCGCGTCGCGGCAGCGGTGTGACCGCGGCGCCCGACTTCAAACCGTCAAGATAATCCGCCCGTTGGCGCATCATGACCCGACGGTCCTTGAGAAACGTGGTCCGGTTGTAGGCTGTTTCGAGTGCGTCGGGAACCTGGTGGGCGAGCTGATGCTGGATGACTTCCGGTTTGACACTGCGCAGTTCACCGAGGTGAAGGAACAACGGCACTGCGCAACTTGCAGTCCGCCGGCCGTCGTATCACGGGCGAAAACGATCGTTCACGCGGCGGCACGAATCGGCTTGACGACCGCATCAGGCAGCACCGTCATACAGAACGCGGCCCAATCCGCCATCAGCGCAGCACGCTTGGTGAACTGCGAACCTCTCTGATACGCACGCTCGACGGCATCCGGCAATTGGTGCGCCAGCGCGTGCTCGGCGACCTCGCGCGGGTAGTTCGTCGTCTCCGCCGCCCACATCCGAAAGGTGCTACGGAAACCGTGCACGGTCACACCATCGCCGTTGGCATCCACCCACACCGGCTTGTCATCGCCGTTCATGCGACGGATTACGGCAGTCAGCGACATGTCCGACAGCGGTTGTCCCTTGATGCCGGCAAAAACGATCTCGCCATCCTTCGGCATCGACTCCAGCAACGCCAACGCCGCATCGCTCAAAGGGACCTGATGCTCGCGCCGCGCCTTCATGCGCTCGGCGGGTATCGTCCACACCTTGCCCGCGAGATCGAACTCGGCCCATCGGGCACCGCGCACCTCTCCCGACCGGCACGCCGTCAGAATGCAGAACTCCACCGCTCGCGCCGATATCCCCTCTCGTGCGCCCAGAGCCGCCATGAAGGCAGCGATGCGCTGCCATGGCAGCGACGGATGGTTGCGCGTGCGACTGGACCTGCTGATGGTGGCCAGCAGGTTCTCCAGATGCCCTTTCCAGCGGGCAGGGTTTTCGCCGGTGCGGTAACCACTCGTGGTCGCCCAGTCCAGCACGGACTCGATACGGCCGCGCAGGCGACTGGCCGTTTCGGTCTTGCTTTCCCAGATGGGCGCAAGGCACTTCACGACCAGACCCGTGTCGACATCGGCTACCGGCAGATGGCCGAGCACCGGGCTGGCGTACGTCTTGAGGGTGTTGGTCCATTGGTCCGCGTGCTTCGCGTTCTTCCACCCTGCCTTGTGCGTCTGGATGTACGCCGCGGCACACTGATCGAAAGTCATCATCTTGGCGGCGGCCAACGCGGCCGCGATCTGGTTCTGCTTCTTGGCGACCAAAGGATTGATGCCGTCGACAAGCAACTTCCGTGCGTCCAGCGCCTTCTGCCGCGCCTCCGCCAGACTTACGGTATGCGTCGGCCCCAACCCCATTCCGTACGGTTTGCCGGCCACCATGTAGCGAAACAACCAGGACTTCGCGCCCGTGGCGGTGATCTGGAGCGTCAAGCCGCCACCGTCGCCATACAGCCCAGGCTTGGTGAGCTTGCTGACCTGCAGGGCAGAAAGTCGTTGCTGTTGGCGTGCCATGCTATCCGTCCAACTATCGAAATGACTATCAAACTGTACCAGGATTTGACAGGATTGTATAGGACTGTCTTGGCTGCTTGCATCGCATATATTGCTGTTTTATATGATAATAAATGAACATCTCTGGATTCCTCTGGATTAGCATTAAGCGGACGCTCTCTCCGCCAGTAACAGCCAGAAAAGACAGTCGTAGCAAGGGTTTCAGGTTTATGAAAATGGGAATACCATCATTGATCCCATCAAATCTGATGCGATTGCATGGCATGTCGTGAGACAACAAAGCCTCAGCTTGAGGATTCCGTGCCTGTCACAAAAATGTAGGCAGCGTTACTTGATCGGCGGTCTTTCTGACGATGTGCTGAATCAGATCGGTCTGGCCGCCGCCAGCAACATCGCGCTTCGTCTTGTCCCTGGCGCCAGATTGGTCCATGCGCCGGTGACGGAAACCTTGCCGGAAACCATGAACCTTGCCCTGAACCATCGCCGCACCAAGGAAAATCCCGGTGCACGTCCGGGTCTGGTCCGATATCAAGCAAGCGGCCTTCGATTCGGCGTAAAAATCCCAACTTCCTGAAATCTCTGCAACATGCTTTCGTGTTCGCTGCTGCAATAGCTTTCCAAGCCGTCAACGTGGCCTGATCTGCTGCCCTTCGGGCTTCAATGAGTGAATCGACAACCGTGTCGTCAAAGGCTTTCGCGATTTCTGCAAGGTGGCGAACGGCAAATATCGTGTTGGCCTCCAGATCTTCTGGGTTCCTGGCCACGCTGATAGCCGTATCCAGAAACATCGAAGCGCCATCCAGCTCATCATCGGTCGAAATGCCTTCGCTGATCACGAAGAACTATGCAAGGCTGCCAGCCGGCACGAAGTAGGGATTGGCTGCGGTCGGGGTCGCGTGCTGTGTCGTGCTCATGGTTGCAGCCCTCCAGCGGCTGCCTCGTCGCGCCAGGTGTTCGCCGGGCGCGCAAACCTGTCGGCAACATGGATCCCTGCGACGATCAGGGCGTCGGTTGTGAAGTGGTGATCGTCGTTCTGGATGGCGCCGATGATGGTCGAAAGACAGGCGAAGCGAAGGCATCGCCACAGCACTTCAGGGCAGCGCTGATGGCGCCATGGAACAGGTAGAACGCGATGTGCAACTAATGAGAAGTCGTGCTGACCTATACCGGGTTCGCAACCCTCAGAGTCAGCCATGCCCCTCGAAACCTT
>NZ_JDST02000075.1:0-27898 GCF_000584975.1 Candidatus Accumulibacter cognatus
GCGCCCGCGGAGCGGGTGCCGGCGGCAATGCGTGGGGTTTGCCGTGGCGGCTTCCGGTTTGCGCGGCGACGAAGTCGCGCCGCGGATGCTGGGCATCAACAAGATCATCCGCGAGGAAGGCCTGCACCGCGCCCCCACCGCGATCATGCTCTTGCGACAATGGGCTCGAATCTCCTATTCTCTGCATTTTGGCGGTGACCGTCTTGCGGGGAGAAGGAAATGCCGAGGATCTTAGCCGTCCTCTTGCTCTTGCTGGCGTGCCTGCCCGTGGCGCAGGCACGCTCGCGCGATCTGGGCCCGGTTCCCGTTGACGGCCCGGCGGCGCAGGCGACACTGCCGGATCGCCAGCAGCGCGTCATCCGCGAACTCGCCTGCGGTGTGGAATCGACCTTCATCCGCCAGAAGCGGACGCTCTCCGGGCACCCGCACGAGATCATGAAGGAAGGACGCGGCCCCGGCGGCAGATCGGCGGGCTCGCTCGCGGCGGGTTCCGGCGCCACCGCCGCCCGCCAGAGCACCTGACTGCCAGCATGAACCTCCGGCAGTAATCGCATGCAGCAGCACGAAGCACGCTTTGGCAGCCGCGGCGAGTGGTACGTCGTCGCCCAGATGATGCTCTTCGCACTCCTGCTGCTCGGGCCGAGCACCTGGCCCGGCGGGGGTTGGACGGCACCCTACACCTGGCTCGGCAGGGTTTTCGGCGGCGTCCTGCTGGCGCTCGGCATCGCCATCTCGCTGCTCGCCTGCCTGCATCTCGGGAAAAACCTGACGGCATTGCCGCAGCCGAGGAAAGACGCCGTACTGGTCGTCGCCGGCATCTACCGCTTCGTCCGCCATCCCATCTACAGCGGCGTGCTCCTCGCCGCTTTCGGCTGGGCTCTGTGGGTCAATGGCTGGCTCACTCTGGGCTACGCCTCGCTGCTGCTCATCTTCCTCGACATCAAGTCGCGCCGGGAAGAAATCTGGCTCGAGCAGAAATTCCCCGAATACCGCGAGTATCGGCAACGCGTGCGCAAGCTGCTTCCTTACGTCTACTAGCGCAAGCTACCGATGCGGCTGCGCGGCCAGCGCTGGCGCCCGGCTCGCGGCCGGATTTCGCGTGGCCTCGGCCCGATCGTCCTGATGAGCCGCTCAATCATGACCGTTACCATGAAAGCGTGCTACATTCTCGCGGCCGGCGGGCGACCCGCGCCAGGCGGCGATCCAGCACCAGGCCGCCGGCGGCCAGTCAGCGGCAGACTTCATTCTCACCCGTTCATTGCTTGAGCCTGTGACAGAAAGGTAGGGGCCTGATGTTCTACATCACATTTCACGGCGGTCGTGTCGGTACGGCGATCAACAACGTGCATGTTTATGATCTGATCGACGGCCAGCCGGTGTGCCTCACCACGGCCGCCCTGCAGACCCCGCCAGGCTCTCCGGTACTGAGCGAACTGCGTGATCTGGTCTTCGGTCCGTCGGGCCATCTGTTCGTGATCAATGGCTACAAGGACGCCAGCCAGGTTCTTTGCTACAGCGCCATCCCAGACGCCGACCATCGCCACGCCTACCAGGGAATCTATGCCGATGCCCGTGTTTCCGATGGCATCGTGCATCCCTTTGCGCTGGCTTTCGACGGCCGCGACAATGGCTACCTGTCGAGCCAGGACAGCAACGTGGTCACCGCGCTGAAACCGCCAGGAACCGGGAAACGCAGTCCGGCGCTGGCGGTGGCGGCCAGCTTGCGGGCACAGAAGGGGAAGCGCTTCCTCAAGGGGACCTTCGTGGCCTCGTCGAGGGGAAAATTGCCGGCTTCGCCGGCGCGTCCGCCATCGAATTGCCGGCAGCCGGCAGGACTGGCGGTGGTCGTCGCGCCCGACCCGTCCAAAAAGCATCCGAAGCGGACCAAGGTCGCGCACTCGGTACGCGACGTTCTGGTATACGGCAACTCACTGTACGTCGCCGACGAACCGGGCAACGCGGTGAAGATCTACGATCTCGCCGAGGGCAAAACGCGGGGGCAACTGCAGGGGCAGATCGCCGACGCCCAGTTCCTGCAGGCACCCGTGCACCTGCTCGCACACGGTGATGATCTGTACATCGGCAGCAGCGGTACCGACACGATCCTGCAATATCACTTCGGCAGTGGCGAACTGAAGACGGTGGTCCGCGGCGTCAGGACGATTTCGGGAATGTGTTTCGACGCGGCAGGCAACTTTTACGTCGCCTCGCGCGACGACAAGGCGATCTATTGCTGTGGGGCGGATTTTGGTCCCCCACGAGCGTTCATCAGCGGCCTGCAGGACAACCCCGAGTTCCTGGTGTACGCGGCGAACTGAACGGGCGAGATCCGCCGAACAGGCCAGGGTCGATCAGCAGGGCTTGCGGAAGTCGTCGTCGATCCACGCCCTGGCGCTGGCCATGGTGAGTCGGAATCCGGCCGTTACACGCAACTCGGCGAGTGGCTCGCCGTAAGCATCGCAGGCTCTGAGCAGGGCATGCGGATCGTCTTCGTCGGCGATGATGTCGAGCGTGACGCTGATCCGTCCGGAGGGCGTGTTGACCGCTAGCTGCTTGTGGTACAGCGCGTGCCGTTGTTGTTCATGGCGGCGCAGGACTTCCGAGGCAGTCTTGACCAAAGTGTTGAATGCCGCGGCGTCAAGCGGCTTGGGGTTCCTCTTGTCGCGCCCCATCGTCCACGGGCTGACCAGAGCGGGTTCGGGTTCGCCGTCCTTGCTCATCTCGACAGCCCAGCCGTCATCGTCTTCGTTCTTGATGATGCGGGCGCGCCAGCCCTTGTGGCACCAAAGTCGCGGCTCATTCACGGTGGTCGATGGGCCGGACTCGCGGGACTCGTTGCTGATGTTCGATGTCATATCAAATGGCTGTCAAGGCGCCCCGCTGCCGGACTTCTGCCGTTTCATCATTTCCTGTACCTTCGGATCTTTCATCATCTCCTTGAGATTCATCCCGCCGACATTGGGCATGATCACGTCGCCGGGTTTCTGGCCAGGCTTGCAGGGGCCAAGCCAGCGGGCGTCGATAGACATCCTGGTTTCGCTGGTGCCATGCATCGGCGGGTTGAAACGGGTATGCATGTCGCCCTTGTAGGCAGAGTCGAAAGCGCCGGCAAACACCGCATCGGTCGTGGCCGTACTGCCCTCCACCTTGCACACCGAATGAACCGTCACCTGGTTGCCCTGCGGCTTGATGTCGATGACGCTGCAGTTCTGTTTTTCCCTCTTCCCCTGTTGCTGCATCATGTCATCGGTGTACTGATCGATGCATTGTTGGATGGCGCCCATCGCCTGCATTCCTTCCATGCGGGCGTTGACCTCCCACAGGCCAGGTTTGCGTTTCGGCATCTCCGCGGCCGGCAAGGCGCCGGCCCAGCCGCTGGCGGCCAGCGCGAGAAGCAACAGGGAAAGGGATCTGCGGGTACTGACGATGGCGGGGATCTTCATGATCATTCCTCTTGGGGCAAGCGCAAACGAATGAGTGGCGGGGGCATATTAAACCCTTGCGCGAGAATGGGCCAGCCTCGGCACGTCCTTGCGGCAAGGGTGACCCAGCGCATCGCCCAAAGTCCCGGATCATCTCGCCTGCTCGCGACGGCGGCCAGCCACTCCGGTGGGCAGTCGCCGGCGCCTGGAAAAACGCTATCGTGCTCGAAGCCACTGCGCGGTTTCGAAATATTTTCGTTCATCCAGGGCGAATCTCACCCTCTGCGACTGTGTTGGCGCAGACTCGCGCAAAATCCCGGTTGGAGACCGCCATGGAACCCGTCGATTGTCCATTCACTGCCTCTTTCCTGTTGGCTACCCTCGACATCGGGGAAATTCTTGCCGAACACATCAGCCCGCTGCGCGAGCGCCTGGCGAGCATGCTCGAAACCAGCCAGGATGCCGCCGCAGACATCGTCCGGCGCATCCGCAACTTGTCAGCGCTGCCGCCCGGCACTGCGCCCCCCAACACTTCCCGACGATCGCCGCGGCCCTCATGAAACGTCGGCGACTGCGCATCGCCTACTGCGCGCGTAGCACCGGCACGACCAGCGAGCGCGTCGGTCAACTGTAGGTTGGGCTGAGGCACGAAGCCCAACACCCCCGAACCCGGTAACGCCCCCTGGAATGTTGGGCTTCGTGCCTCAGCCCAACCTACGGGCTGAAGGTCCAGCCCCGGAAACGCCGACGGGGTTCTTCTTGCGCGACCGCGGCCCAGCGCCTCCCCCCTGCGGCCGCCCGGCGAGGTACTCCAGCGCGTCGGCCAACCTACGGGCTGAAGGTCCAGCCCCGGAAACCCCGACGGGGTTTTTCTTGCGCGACCGCGGCCCAGCGCCTACCCCTGCAGCCGCCCGGCGAGGTACTCCAGCGGGTCGGTCAACTGTAGGTTGGGCTGAGGCACGAAGCCCAACACCCCCGAACCCGGTAACGCCCCCCTGGAATGTTGGGCTTCGTGCCTCAGCCCAACCTACGGGCTTCCCTGCGGAAGGCACCGAAGAAGCCGAAGCGAGGGTGCTGGAGCGCGCACACGCCCTGCACGAAGGCGAGGTCAGCGATGTGGCTGCGGGGATGCGCCGCAGCGCGACCTGCCAACGCCTCGCTCAAGAAGCGCGGGCGCCGGTCGACAAGTGCGCTGACTACCTGCCCAAGAAACTGGCCGCGTGATAGCCGAAAAACCATGGCCAAACAGAGCCGCAACCATTTGAGTGGGCGCCGCGGAACCGCCAGGCGCATGCTATGTGCGACAATCCTCTCTTTACGAAGAGTGTTTCCAGACCGAGGACGATGAGTACAAGCGCACCTCCAAGAATCGAATGGCCTGAGGCCACTCTGTATACTCCCCAGATCTGCCGGGGTCTGGCCTGTCTGCTGGTGGCCGTCTACCACGGAACGGCCTTGATTGGTTCCTGGTACGGTGAAAAGCCGCTGCTTACCCTGAGCAATTTCGGATTTTCCGGCGTGCATATGTTTTTCGTGATCAGCGGCCTGATCATCTACCATGCGCACCGCAACGACGTGGACAATTTCTACAGGGTTCCGGATTACCTTCTCAAGCGGTTGGTGCGCATTTATCCGCTGTACTGGATCGTGTTCATTTTCTCGGGTGGCTGGAAGGTGTTCACCAACCGCATGGAAGTCGGCGACTTCTTCCTGAATGCCCTGTTATTCACGTCCAGCAAATCCTTGCTCGTCGCAGTCGCCTGGACGCTGGCTTACGAGATGGTGTTCTACGGCATTTTCATCACCTTCATCGTCAAGAGGTCGTTGGGGATACTGGTCTTCGCCACATGGTTCGTGCTGGTCGCGCTCAATGACCACTACCACTTCGCCAACCTGATCGGCCTCAATCTGATCAATACCCTGTTCATGCTCGGCCTTCTCACCTCGGCGACGGTGATGGCGCTGCGCAAACATTTAGGCGAGGACAGTCGCGACTGGATCGGCATCGTCAGTCTCATCACCGGCACGCTGATTTTCGTCGGCACCGCCTGTTGGTACATTCTGCTCGACGATCCAACACTGCCGGTCTGGAACAATCTGACCTTGACCCTGGGTTTCGGAATAGGCAGCGCGCTGCTCCTGCTAGCTTCGGTATCGGCAAGACTCGAAGGCTTTTGGAAAAGGCAGCGCTGGCTCCTGTTGATCGGCGACGCCTCGTACTCAATCTACCTGGTACATTTCTTTTTCCAGAAACGCGTATCCAACGGGCTCCGTTCACTCGACTGGGTACCTGCGGGCGAGAAGACGCAAGCCAAGGCGCTCCTGCTGCTGGCCGTGATCATGGCCATTTCGGTTGCCTGCGGCATCATCATTCACAAGTGGATTGAAAAACCCGTTCTCGCCAAGTGCCGGGAATGGCTCAAACTAGGCGGCTCCGCCCGGCCGCATGGCCATTCCCAGGTTCAGAGAACACCCTCTCCGGGTTGAGGAACCGCCGATCCAATCTCGGGATATCCGAATCGGATAATCCGGGCATCCCGATGCACCTTGCGTAGTGCGATGAAACAGACCAGTTTCCGAAGTCGAGCAATGACCTGGCCCCGGCATCGATGCCATGCAAGGAAGTCCTGACCGCCGAGATCGGCGCCGTCGTCGTCACCCGGATCGAGAAGAAGCCGGCGATGGGCCGCCGCGTCGTGCTCGCGTTCGCCGAGCCGGCCAGCAGCGCAAACTGACGGCGCCGCCGGCCGGCCGCAGCGCAGGCTCAGGCCGCCAGTTGGCGCTTGAGTAGCCGCATCAGCCAGCCGATTCCCGGGAGTCTGGCGTACAGCTCTTCGGCGGCATCCCAGTAGTCGCGGTGCCAGATCACCTTGCCGGCGCTGTCGAAGCGCAGGTGCGATGCTCCGCGAATCACTGGCGGTGACGCCGTCTTCCGCGCGCCCTTCAGCCGGTAGTGCAGTTCCCATACCAGCAAGGCGCCGTTGTCGGCGACCACGCGCTCGCGGACGACGAAGCGCGGTTCGTCAACCTGCCTGAACATGTGCGCGAAAATCCGCTGGATCGGCGCGACACCGCGCACCTCGTTGAACGGATCCTTGAAGTACGCGTCGTCCGCGTAGTATTCGGCAAAGCGGGCGACGGCCGCGGGGTGCAAGTCCTCGAAGAAGGCGACCAGCGCGTCGACCGAAGCCGCATTGCTCATCGTGGGCGCCCGCTTGCGCCGCCGAGACGGCGGACGAGCGGGAAGTAGAGGCGGTACGGCAGATGCGCCAGCAGCTTCAACACGCGCGTAAATCGCTTCGGATAGTGGATCTCGAAGGCGCCGCCGGCGAAACCGGCGAGCGTCGCCAGCGCTGCCTGCTCGGCGGTGAGCAGTGCCGGCATCGCGAAATCGTTCTGCGCGGTCAAGGGCGTCGCGACGAAGCCCGGATTGATCACCCGCACGCCGATGCCTTGCGGCCGCAGATCGAGGTACAGTGCCTCGGCGAAGTTGATCAGCGCGGCTTTCGTCGGACCATAGATCAGCGACTTCGGCAGACCCCGATAACCGGCGACGCTGGCCACGAAACCAATCTGGCCGTTGCCCTGGCGTAGCAGTTGCGGCACGACGCAGGCCGCGAAGGTGACGGCACCGACGAGATTGACGTCGATCATCCGCCGCGCCGTGGCCGTATCGAGTTCCCAGGCGCGCATCGGCACATAGTCACCCGCCACGTACAGCGCGACGTCGACACCGCCCCACGCCGCCAGCAAGGCGTCCCAGGCGGCGCGCAGGCTCGCTTCGTCGGCGGCATCGCAGGGCAGGACCAGGGCGTGCCCGGCGTCGGCGGCGACTTCGGTCAGACGGGCGGTGTTGCGCGCCGACAAGGCAACGCGCGCGCCACGTGCCAGCAGTTGGCCGGCGAGCGCGGCGCCGATGCCCGTCGAGGCGCCGAGCAGCCAGACGCGTTTGCCCGACCAGTCGGTGAGGCGTGGATTCATGGCGTCAGCGCCTCGTGAAGCTCAGCGTCACGTCGCCGAGATG
This sequence comes from Candidatus Accumulibacter cognatus, assembly GCF_000584975.1. NCBI lineage: Bacteria > Pseudomonadati > Pseudomonadota > Betaproteobacteria > Candidatus Accumulibacter > Candidatus Accumulibacter cognatus. Next base: position 7,447 of record NZ_JDST02000075.1, read on the forward strand.
GATGCCGAACTTGCGCATCGCCGAACGGTTGAGCATCACCTTGTCGTCGATCAGATACATCCAGTCGTCGAAGTCGACGTTCCAGACGCGGCCGTCGACCGGCAAGGCGAGCACGTAGCGCCAGCGCAGAGCGTTGCCGGCCGCTTCACCCTGTGCTTCGCCGACGACATCGTCGGCGCGGCCGACGTAGCGCGACGCGCCGACGCGGGTGATCGTCCACACCCGCCGTGACGTCGTGCCGTCCGACCATGCAAAGTTCTCGTCGAGCATCCCGACATCGACGCCGTCGCGCTTCTCCCATTTCGCGTCGATGACGACATGGAAGCGCTTGATCACTTCGCCCGAACGATCCTGGAACATTCCCCAGCCGTCGATCGTGCCGTTGAAGTAGCGGGCGAGATCAAGCACTGGCTGTTCGGCCTGGTAACGGTCGACCGGTGTGCCGGCGCAGCCGCCGAGACCGAGGATTCCACAAGTGAAGCAGGCGAGCCACAGGGTTTTCATCAGGAGACCTCCAGCGTGCGGCGCCAGCGCCACGCCAGGATGGCGGCGATGGACTTGAAGAGCAGTGGCAGCAGGCAGTAGACGGCGGCCAGACCGGCCGTCGCCGCCGCCACCCCCGGCCGGTAGCCGACCAGATCGAGCAAGGGCAGGGATAGACCGGCGGCCAGCGCCAGATTGAGCTTGGCGACGAGATTCCACCAGCCGAAGTAGGCGCCGGCCTGCGCCGACCTGCCGACCTCGCCGCTGCCGCCCGTCGGATGTTCGCAGAGGTCGGCAAGCAAGGCCGCGGGCAGTGTCAGGTCGGCGCCGAGTGTCGCCCCCGAGAGCAGGCAGACGACGGCGAAGGGCCAGATGTCGCCGGCCCCCAATCCCCAGGCCCAGACGAACGAGGCGACGGCGACGAGCATCGAGGCGACCCAGGTGCGGACGCGACCGAAACGCCTGGCGAGGGCGACCCACAGGGGCAGGAAAGCGACGCCGCTGACGAAGTAGAGCGCGAGAAAGGCACCACTCCAGGCTTCGGCCTGCAGCACGTCGGCGACGTAGAAGAGGACCAGCGTTGCCGGCAAGGCCGCGGCGATGCCGTTGACGACGAAAACGGCCAGCAGGCGGCGAAAGCGGCCATCGTCGAGGACCCCGCGCAGGTTGCCGAGCAGCCGGCCGCCCGCCGGCTGGCGTTCGGCCGAAGGCGGTGTGCCGAGCAGGGTCCAGCTCGCCAGGAAAAGCAACAGCAAGGGGAAAAGTTGCGCCAGCCCGGAAAGTCCCTGCGCGAGATCCTTCGCCAGCAGCCCCGGCAGCGCCGCCGCGAGAACGACGCCGAGCAGGCCGAAGCCCTCCCGACTGGCCGTCAGCCGCGTCCGCTCGCCGGCATCACGGCCGAGTTCGGCGCCCCAGGCCTGATAGGCGACGCTCGCCAGCGAGAAACCGAAGTAAGTGCACAGCATCGATGCGAGCAGCCACCACGGCGCGGCGACGGCCGGCGGATGGAGCAGCGCGAGCATGCCCAGCGCCAGGCACGGCAAGGCGAACACGATCAGGCGCTGGCGGCTCGCCGCGCGGTCGCTCCAGCCGCCGAGCAGCGGATCGATGCCGGCGTCGAGCAGGCGTGCTGCCAGCAGCAGCGAGCCGAGCAGGCTCAGGCTCATGCCCGCGGATTCTGCGTACAGGCGTGGCACGTGAACGTAAACCGGCAGTGCCGCCATCGCCAGCGGCAGACCGAGTGCGCCGTAGGCGAGCAACTGCCGCTTGCGGAGCGACACGGTCAGGGCGGGAGTCACGGTCAAGTCTCCGGACGTTTGAGGAGCGCCGAGCGAAGGCTCGGGCTGCGGCTGCGCGGGTCGAGCCAGATGGCGAAGAACAGGCGCGCGAACTCGGCGTCCGCCACTTCGCCGGTCGCCCGGCCACGGTGATAGAAGGCCGCGCTACGCCCCGGATAGTGCACGCCGGTGATGCTGTCGCCCTCCTTGACGTCGGGGAAGACGCGCCGCAGCTCAGGCTCCCAGCGCTGCAACTGTGCTTCGCTGGCGCCGAGCCGGCGCATTTCCTCGACGCTGGTCTGCACCAGGCGGTCGCGCGGAATGTCGCGCCGATAGTCGAGTTGCAGGGCCGATGGCGCAGTCGTCGGCAGGGTCGTCGCCGGCTCGCCGACGACCCACAGGGTGGCGCGATAGAGCGAGAAGCCGAGCCAGCTCATTTCGCCGCTCCCCCACTGCCGCCAACCGGCCTCGGCTTTGCGCACCGCTTCCGGCAGCGCCTGCGCGAGGCCGCTGCAGACGAGGAACAGCAGGGCGATCAGCGTCTTCATCGGGCGTGCGCCAGTTCGAACTGCAGCACGTCGGTGCAGCCGCTGTTGAATCCCGCCTGGCAATACGCCAGATAGAAGCGCCACAGGCGACGGAAGCGCTCGTCGAAACCCTGCGCTTCGATCGTCGGCCAGCACCGTTCGAAGTTGGCCGACCACTCGGCCAGCGTGCGCGCGTAGGCGCGGCCGAAGGCAAAGGAATCGCGCACCACCAGTCCAGCCCTGGCGGCCTGCCGGCGGAAAGCCGACGGGCTCGGCAACATGCCGCCGGGGAAGACGTGTTGTTGAACGAAATCGGTGCCGCGACGGTAGCGCGCGAAGAGCTCGTCGCGAATGGTGATGCTCTGCACGACGGCTCGCCCACCCGGCGCCAGCAGCCGCTGCAGGGTCGCGAAGTAGGTCGGCCACCAGCGCTCGCCGACCGCCTCGAACATCTCGATCGAAACGATGTGGTCGAACGGCTCGTTGGCCAGTTCGCGATAGTCGCGCAATTCGAGAGTCACCTGCCTTTCGAGTCCGGCGATCCGCATGCGCTCGCGCGCAAATTCCAGTTGCGCCGGCGACAGCGTCAGGCCGACGACCTCGAGCCCGGCTTCACGCGCCGCCGTTTCCGCGAAGCCGCCCCAGCCGCAGCCGATCTCGAGCACGCGCTGGCCAGGCCGGCAGTCGAGGCGCTTCAGGATGCGTCGATACTTGTCAAGTTGCGCGGCAGCCATCGGCCGCGGCGCGTCGCTCGCGTAGAGCGCGCTCGAATAGCTCATCGTCGGGTCGAGCCATTGCCGATAGAAGTCGTTGCCGAGGTCGTAGTGCGCCATGATGTTGCGGCGTGATCCGGCGCGCGTGTTGGCGTTGAGCCAGTGACGCAGGCGTGCCGTCAGCAGGCCCCACCACTGACCATAAACCGCCTGCGCAAGGCGCTCGCGATTGTTTGCCAGCAGGGTGAGCAGCGCGCCGAGATCCGGGCTGTGCCAGTCGCCGGCGATCCACGACTCGGCAAAACCGACATCGCCGCGTTCGAGAACGCTGTCGAACATCGACCAGTCACCGACATCGAGCGTCGCATCCGCGTGCGCCGCCTCGCCAAAGTGATGCTGCGATCCGTCGGGCAGGCGAAGTTCCAGGGTGCCGTGCTCGAGCTTTTCCAGCAGGGCGAGCACGACCCTGGCGCTGCGTGGCGTGCGCGCACGCGTGCCCGGCAGGGCAAGGCTCGATGTCAGGGTGGATTCCATGGCATTCATCGCGTCGTCTCCTCGAATGGAGGTTCTGGCTTGGTAAAGAAGGGAACGCGCTTGACCCACAGCTTCAGTGCCTGCCAGTGAATGCGCAGGACCACGCCCAGGGTCAGCAGCGGGAAACGGACGAAGGCTTTCAGCAGGGGACCGCTGGCCAGCGGTTCGGCGCTCCCGGAAATCGAGGTATGCAGCAGATCGCCCGCGGCGTCCCCGTGATCGATGCGCGTCAAGCGCCAGGCGACGTTGCCGTCATCCCCGGTGCGCGCATGAAAGCGAAAGCGGTAGTGACCGGCAACGGCCATGAACGGCGAAACATGAAAGACCTTGCTGCGCTCCAGCGTCTCGCCGTCACGGATCGGCCGCCCGTCGGCATGCGCCAGCAGGTAGTTGTGGCGTTCGCCGAAAGTGTTGTTGACTTCGGCGAGCACGGCGATCAAGTCGCCCGCGCGGTCGTGGCAGAACCATAGGCTGATCGGGTTGAAGACGAAACCGAGAACGCGCGGGAAGCACTGCAGCCAGACTTCGCCGTCGGCATGGACGCCCTCCTGCACCAGCAGACGGCGTATCCAGGACAGCGGATGCGAGCCGTCGCGCGCGCCGTGGTCGGCGAAGTGGAAGCTGAACAGGTTCCAGCGATTGACCGAGAACAGCGCGCTCGCCGAACGGGCAAGCGCCGACAACGGCAACAGGCAGAAGTAGACCGGATAGACGAAGCGATTGGCGGCCGGCCGCAGACGGCGGTGCATCACCTGTCCGAAGAAGAGGCGAGCCGGCGTCGCGTTCATGCGGCGAGTTCCGTCGTCTGCCGGCAAACGGGCGCCGGCGAAGCCGCCGCTTCGCCACCCTGCCAGGGAGCCTGACAGCCCAGTCCGTTGGCCACCTGCAGCGCCGATTTCAGCCCGTCTTCGTGGAAACCATAGCCGTTCCAGGCGCCGCAGAACCAGACGCTGTGCCTGCCGGACAGCGCCGGCAACTCGCGCTGGGCAGCGATCGCCGGGCCGTCGAAAATCGGGTGTTCGTAGTCGAATTCGGCGATCACCGACTCCGCCTTCGGCTCGCGCTGCGGGTTCAGCGAAACCATCAGCGGCGTTTTGAACGGCAGCGGCTGCAGGCGGTTGATCAGGTAGGAGACGCTGACCGGCCGCCGGTCGAGTTCCTGAGCGCTCGACAGGTAGTTCCACGCCGACCACAGCGCCCGCTTGCGCGGCAGCAGCGCGGCGTCGCTGTGCAGCACGGCGCGGTTCGGCTCATAGCGGATCGCCCCCAACAGGCGGCGCTCGGCGGGCGTCGCGGCCTCGGCGAGGAGGACCAGCGCCTGATCGCTGTGGCAGGCGAGAACGACCTGGTCATAGCAGGCGACGGCGCCATCGGTGATGACCTGCAGGCCAGCATCGGTCCGCCGCACGCCACGCACCGGCGTGCCGAGGCGGATGTCGGCCAGGCGGCTCGCCAGCTTCCTCACGTATTCGCGGCCGCCGCCCTTGACGGTGCGCCAGAGCGGCCGGTCGAAAACCTGCAGCAGGCCGTGGTTGCGACAGAAGCGCACGAAGCTGGCCAGCGGGTAGTCGAGCATCTGCCCGGCTGGGCACGACCAGATCGCCGCCGCCATCGGCAACAGGTACCACTCGGCAAAGGGTCGCGAGTAGCGACCGGCGGCGAGAAACTCGCGCAGGCTGCCGCCGTAGTCCGGATACTGTTCGATCCAGGCGATGCTGTCGCGGTTGAAGCGCAGGATGTCGGCGAGCATGCGCCAGAAATCGCCGCGCAGAAGATTGCGCTTCTGCCCGAAGACGGTCGCCAGGCTGCTGCCCGCCCACTCGATGCCGGGCTCTTCGAGACTGACCGCGAAGGACATCTCGGTCTCGACACTGGCGATGCCCAGATGCGCGAACAATGCCGTCAGGTTCGGGTAGGTGTGCGTGTTGTAGACGAGAAAGCCGGTATCGACCGGATGGCACACACCATCGAGCGTCACATCGACGGTGTGGGTGTGCCCGCCGAGGTAGTCGCCGGCTTCGTAGAGCGTCACCGCGTGTTTCTGCGACAACAGCCAGGCGCTCGCCAGACCGGAAATCCCCGCCCCGACGACGGCGATGCGTTGTGCTGCTGGTGGTCGATACATCCTCGGCTCCTCCCGGTTCAGGCGTTGTCGCCGTTGATCTCGGCGTAAGCGGAATGGTTGTGGATCGATTCGAAGTTCTCCGACTTGACCGTCCATTGCGCAATGCGCGGCTCGTTCATCAGGCGCAGCGCGATGTCGCGCACCAGGTCCTCGACGAATTTCGGATGGTCGTAGGCACGCTCGGTCACCCACTTCTCGTCCGGCCGCTTGAGCAGCCCGAAGATCTCGCACGACGCCTCCTCCTCGGCCAGCCGTACCAGTTCGTCGGGCGTCATGCCGGAGCGCAGCCTGGCGATGATCGTGATGTGCGAACGCTGGTTGTGCGCGCCGTACTCGCTGATCTCCTTCGAGCACGGACAGAGGCTGGTCACCGGCGCCACGACTTCGAGCGTCACTTCGGCTGCCTGCCCTGCGCGCTTGGCGACGATCATCCGCACGTCGTAGTCGAGCAGGCTCTCGACGGTCGATACCGGCGCCGCCTTGCTGATGAAGTACGGAAAAGCGAGTTCGATCTCGCCGCTGCTGGCGTCGAGCCGCAGCAGCATGTCCTCGAATAGGCGCAGCAGGCGACTGACGTTCAATGGCGCCCGCCGCTGTTCGAGGATCTCGACAAAGCGCGACATGTGCGTGCCCTTGACCTCCGGTGGCAGCCCGACCGACATCGCCACCTGCGCGACCGTGTGCTGCACCTTGCCGTCGGCGTCGAGCAGGGCGAGCGGGTAGCGCAAGCCCTTGACGCCCACCTTGTGGATCGCCAGTTGGCGCTGGTCGGCGCTGGCCTGCACGTCGGCGAGGAAGAATCTGTCTGGGGCGTTCATGGTGTGTTCTCCGGGGGAGGAAGGAAATGGGGACTCGATGACGGCGACAGCCGGATCGCTATTTGCCGAGAAATTCGTCGATGCGGGCGAGCAGTTCCCTGTCGTCCGGCCTGACGCGACTGCCGAAGCTCAACACCCGCGTGCCGCTGCGGTCGATCAGGTACTTGTGGAAGTTCCACTGCGGCGCTTCGCCGGTCGCCCTGGTGAGTTGCAAATAAAGTGGGCTGGCGTTCCTGCCGACGACGGTGGCCTTGGCGAACATCGGGAACTGCACCCCGTAAGTCAGCCGGCAGAACTCGGCGATCTCCTTATTGCTGCCTGGCTCCTGGTTGCCGAAATCATTCGACGGAAAGCCGACGACGACCAGTCCGCGCTCCTTGAACCGGGCGTAAAGTTTTTCGAGCCCATCGTACTGCGAGGTGAAGCCGCAGTAACTGGCGGTGTTCACCACCAGCAGCACCTTGCCCTGCCACTGGCAGAGCGATTGCGGCTTCTGGTCCTGCAGCGAAGGGAAGCTGTGCTTGAGGAGGGGCGGGCAAGAGTCGGCGGCAAGAACGGGCGAGGTGACGAAAATACCGGCGGAGAACGCGACGGCCGACAGCAGGCAGGAGCGCAGGCGGGTCAGCCCCAGGGCTTGCAGGCTGTCCACGACAGGACCAATCGAGCGGTGTGCCGGGGTCTCAGACGCCGCGCCGGAAGCCCTGGCAACGCTCCCGGCGAAGGTCCGCCCAGCGGCCCATCCAAGGCGTGGACGGGCTGGCGAAAGGGAGGGAAGGGCATCGGAGAAACTGCGGGCTGGCAGGCGAGGCATCTTTTTGTCCTGGACAATTTGAGGGTGTGTCGCAAATATAAGCGCGCAATTCGGGGATGTCAAGCCATTTTTGTCGTTTTGTCCATGACAAAATCAGAAAAATTGTCCATCCGGACCCGGCCTGCCGGCGAGCGCGACAGGAAGATCGGCGCTGCCCACGCGCAACCCGCCGAGGCCTTTGATGCGCTTCCCGGCCGCGGTGGGACTGGTGGCGCTGCGGCACTGTCGCGGGGCCGGGCGCCTGCACTCCCTCGCTGCCCCGCCCGACAGCGCCATCACGTGCGTGGCCGGGTCAGGCGCTCGGCAAGCCCTCGGCCCACGGCCGCAGCGCCGTCCCGGTCCACTGCAGCAGGCGCGCCTCATCGGCATCGACGCGTCCCACCAGGCAGCCCTGCCACCGAAACAAAGTGGAAACACCAAACCTCCAATATCCATCGGAATTTGGTTCGGAACACCGACCGTATCCCTTGTCTCCGCCTTGCGGGCACGCTAAATTTGCTTTTCGCGCCGCACCAAGGAAGGGAAGCATGACCTCGTTTCTTGCCCGCCTGCTTCCCAAGCCGGGAATCGGGCCGGCGCTTTACTGTGTTTGGGCGATCGTCGCCATCGGCCTGTCGATTGGCCTGTCCGGCCTGTCGCCCGAGAGCGTCACTCGCCTGCTGGTGATCGCGCTTCTCCTGGGCGAGTTGGCCTTGCGCCCGACGCTGGTCGGGGCACTGCCCGCACTGACGCCGAAAATCCGATTCCTTGTCCTGGGCATTGTCCTCGCCGCCGCGGTGGAGGGCATGCACATGATCTCGATGCCGGTCTTTCCGGCGCTGCGCATCGTCGGGGAGACGTCCTTCGTTCAGGGCTTGGTCCGCTATGCGCTCGACCTGCTGTTCACCCTGCCGGCCTACGCGGTGATCTTCTCGCTGCTCTGGTTCTTCATCAACCGCTACCGCTATGGTCTCTGGAACTACATTCTTGTCATGGGCCTGGCGCAGACGCTGGGCGACGGGGGGCTGTTCTTTTTCATCGATACGCCGGCCATGCTGTTCTTTCTGCCCTACCCGATGACCAACTACCATGCCATCAACGTCATTCCGTTTCTGGCGGTCCGCGATCATCTGCCGCCGGGGCGATCAGCAAGGGCTGTTCGCTACCTGGCGATTCCGGGCCTGATCAGCGCGTACCTGGTGTGCGGGGCAATCATCAAGCTGGTCGGCAGGCCTCTCGGCCTGGCGCCAGACTGACGCGTGCTCCTGAGTCGTCGCGGATGAACCGTCGACTGGGTCAGCCTGCGGTGGCGGCCCCCGGCCTTGCGTTGGCGGTGCGCCGCTCATCGCCTTCCCGGATCTGCCGCGCGCCCTTGATCAATCACTCGTCAATCTGGACGCGACCACTCCCCGAGGAGCATTCCACCAGTCCGACGATGACCTGATCACCAGCGCGCAACAGCGCCTGTTGGCTACGCAGGAAGACACTGTCGTCGCTTTCTCGTTCGAGAACATAGCCGTTCGTGCCGGCAATGCCGCGGCAAGGCGCCTTGACGATCAGGGCGGCCGGCAGTGGGCCGTCCATGGCGCCTTGATTCTGCAGCACGACGACTTGCTGTCCCGGCCGGTCGCCCGGCTGCAGTTCGCCGGTCAGGCGGACGGGTTTTTCGCGGTGGGTGATGACGGCGCGCCAGGTGGCCGGTGTCCACGCGCGCTGGTCGCCGGCAAGCGGCAGGCGGAACCAGACGACGCCGGCGAGATGCCGCGGCGCGTTCTTCTCGAGCCAGCGCAGGAAGGCCGAGACGCTGGCTGGCGCCGCGAACAGTTCGCGACCTTCCCTGGGCACTTCGCCGACACGCTCTGCCGCCCACGGGACTTCGCTTTCGACGGCGGCGATGCGGCCTCGCCCGTCAAGCACGAGGCGGGAGCCGTAATTGGGCAGCGCCACCCGGAAAGGCTTGTCGGTACGGCGGGCGAGGCCTGCCGTCCAGGCGCGCGCGCTGGCAGCATCGAACAGGCGGTACGCCGGTTTGTCGAGCGAATGGACTTGCAGCACGGCTTCGTCGACCGTCGCCAACAGGCCATCCAGTTCGCGTGCGCCCAGCCAGTCGGGCAGCACGGTCAGCGACAGGCGCTGGCCGGACGGCAGGGCGCGGCGCAGGGTGACGAGGAAGCGCGCGTAGTCGGCGAGCTGGCGGGTGCCGCAGTCGTGGTCGATTTCAAGCGTCGTCGATGTCGGCCAGTCGCCGCGCAGGGCGAGGAGGTCGGCCATCAGCGCGGCCCGGTCGAGCGTTGCCAGGGGCGCGGCGATGCGCACGACGGGAATCGCCGGGCGGTGACTGGCGGCGATCGCCGCCCGGTCGACGGCAATCGGCTGCCATCGACCCTGGCGATCGACCTCGGCGGCGAGGATCCGCCAGGCGCCCACGAGGTCGGCGGCATCGCGCAACGCTGCGGCCAGCGCGGGTTGCCAGCGACGCTGCCAGACGTAGGCGTCGTGCGCGATCGGCGTCGGCGCTGCCTTCTCCCCGCAGGCGGCGAGCAACACGGCCGCCAGAACCACCGCCCACGGGCGGCGCGCGTTCACGGAAAAACGAAGGACTTGACCAGCGTCAGTTCGCCGGGGCGGCGCAGGGGCACCCGGAAGACCTGGAGTTTTTCGTCGGGCGTGCCTTCGCGGGTGATGATGGCAACCTGGGCGATGGTGATTTCCTGGGCCTCGGCTTGCCCATCGCCCATGCCGCCGCCGAAGTAATTGACGTAGACCTGCCAGTTGCCATGCGGTGGCGAGGGGATCGCATAGATCTCCGGACCGTAGCCTCCGGTGACATCGACGTCGAGTGCGCCGCCGTTCTTGCCGAGACGCTCGCCGAAGAAGACGTGCTGGCCGTCCGGCGAGATAACGTGCAGGTCGATGTCGGTCATGTCGCTGTCCCAACTGAGGACGATGCGCAGACCGACACGCTGGCGCGCCAGGTTGGCGTCGTAGAAGTTGACGCGGCGCCCCTGCTTGCGGTCCGGGGTGCGCACTTCGAGGCTGCTGGCGCCGGGCGGAAAGGAGTAGGGACGCGCGAAGGAGCCGTCCGGGTTGACGCTGAGCGGCATGGCGACGCCATTGACGACCAGCAGGTGCGGTTGCTTCGTCTTCGCCGCGGTGGCGCCGGCGATCCTGCCGCGGATCGCCACGCCGAGTTCGCCGCCGTCCTCGCCACTGCGCGCGCCCCCGGCATTGACCCGGCTGGCGGGGTAGTGGACGTCCTGCATGTGCTGCGCCGGCTCGCCGCCGGAGTGCCGCCAGCCGCCGCGTGGCGCGTCGAGTGTGACCTGCGCCGGCGCCGCGGTGGCGGCGAGCAGCGCGCACCAGGCCAGGTGCCGGGCCAGGAACAGCGGCAGGACGAGGCGGCTCATTTTCTCTCTCCGTAACGCAGGGCGCGGACAAAGGTCAGGTCGCCGACGCGACGCAGGGGGACGAGCAGGGTTTCCTGGCGCTCGTCGGGGGTGTTCTCGTTGCTGACGATGGTGATGCGGGTGGTGATCAGCGGCTTGTCGTGCGCGTCGGCGTCGAAATTGTAGCCGGCGGCATTGAAGTTGCCCCAATAATTGACATAGACGAGATAGGTGCCGGGCACCGGCGTGGCGGTGGAAAAGATTTCCGGACCGCCGCCATCGACGCTATCGACGTCGAGACCGCCACCCCGGCGGAGCAGCGGTTGCGCCCAGAAAGCGTGTTCGCCGTCGGGCGTCAGGATATGCAGGTCGACCTCGGCGCGCGCATCGTCCCAGCCGAGGACGATGCGCAGCTTGCTGCGCGTCTTTTCGGCGTGGGTTTCGTAGAACTGCAGGCGGCGGCGCGCGCCGCCGGGGGCGACGATCTCGACACTGTTGCTGCCCGGCCCGAATGCCCAGGGTTTGACGAAGCGCCCCTGTTCGTCGGTGTACAGCGGCATGTCGATGCCATTGACGATCAGCCGGCCGGGCTGGCGATTCTTGCCGGCCTGCCGGAGTTGCCCCTCGATCAGCGTGCGGTTCTTCTGGCCGCCGCGGTCGACCGGCGGCTTCGGATAGGCGGCGGCGATGACCGATTCCCTGTCCTCGGCGAGCGCGCCGTTGCGCCAGCCACCACGCGGGCCGTCGAGCGCGATGCCGCTGTCGGCCGCCGCGCAGGCCGTGCAAACCGTGCAAGAGGCGGCGAGGAGGAACGCGGAAACGGAATGGCGGAAGATGGTGAGCATGGGCATCGCGATCAAGGGGTGCCGAGCAGCGAACGCGCCGTCTCTTCGACGAAGTCCTCGTCGCGGCCGCGCGGATGGTTGGCAAGCGCGAAATGCAGGTACTCGTGAGCGAGTGTCAGCCGTTCATTGGTGCTGCCGATACCGGTCGCGTAGATGCGGCCGCGTTCGATGTCGGCGTAGGGGTTACCGTGCTCGAGGCGGCAGACGCGCGGCAAGGGCACCGGTGCCTCGAAACCGGGGACGCCGGCCAGCCGCCGCTTCCAGCCGGCCTGGCGGCCAGCCAGCCAGTTTTCGGCGCGGGCCAGGGGCTGGCATTCGCCGGCATCGGCGTCGCCGGCGACAGTGAAGCCGGCACCGCCATAGGCGTGCTCGAGGATCTGGTCCCAGCGCGCGCCCTCGGCCGCGCCGGCAACGGCCGCCTGCCACGAAAGCTGTTGCGGCGCACTGCGGGTCTGGTGGTAGCGACCGGCAACGCCGCCGAGGACCAGGCCGTCGCTCCACTGGGCGACGCGCAGGCTGGCGCTGTCCGGCGGCGCCGGCGAAACCCGCTGGGTGCGGCTGTCGTCTTCGATCTCGTAGCAACCGCCGCCATGTCCGGCGTGCCGGACGAGATAGGTGCGCGCGGCCACCGCCAGCGCGCGCGCGGCGGCCGGCGGTTCCGCGCCGGCCTCGCGCTGGACGACGCGGGCGACGTAGTCATTCAGTCCGACGCGGCCGGTGATGACTGGCCGGCTACCGGGACGGCTCAGGCCAAGTTCGCCGCTGCTGGCGAAGAACAGCCGCCGGGCGTTAACAAAGCGGGCTTCGACGCGGCCGCGCAGCGGGCCTTCCGCTGCCGGACGGCCGTCGACGAGGACTTCGGAGAGCGGGTAACGGCTGAAGAAACGGACGCGAACGCAGTCTTCGTCGGGCGGTGTCGGCTGCGGCAGCGAGCCAGCCAGCCAGGGCGCCGTCTGCTCGATGACCTGGGCGCTACTGCCGCTGCCGCGCAACCACAGCGGCGTGCCGTCGCTCAGCCAGCCGGCGAAGCCGCCGATTCGCCGTCCCTTGCCGTCGTGCCAGCTCCAGGTCTTGACGCGCAGCCGGTTGCCCAGATGCGAGAGCAGGGGGCGGGCGCGCGGTTCGAGGCTGACGCGCTGCAGCGCCGCCATCGTCGTCCGCCGATGCTCGCCGTCGATCGCGGCGAACGCGGCGAGCAGGGAGGCGACGGAGACCTCGGTTGCCGGCTGCAGCTTGTCGAGGTCGAACAACCAGGCGGGCGCACCTGGCGCCTGACGCGTCCACCACGCACGCCAGGCCGCCGCCGACACGCCGAGCCGACGCGGCTTGAAGTAGAGTCCGCAGGACCTGGCCAGCGCCTCGTCGCGGCCGATGCTTTCGCCGGGCGCGCAGCAATACGCTTCCTCGCCGGGGTCGCCACCCGTGCAGCGGTAATCGCCGACGCTGCGCGCGCTGGCGCTCAGGTAGACATGCATGAACACTTTCCACAGGCTGCCGAGCGGTGTGTTGGCCGGCACCGCCATCGTCTCGCCGCCGGCCGCCGCGACGCGCAAGGCCGTGGGCGCTTGCGGATCGCCGAAAACCAGTTCGACTGCCGGCCCGGGGGCGGCCTTGGCGGCCTCGGCGGCCGCCAAGGACAAGCCCGCTGCCAGGCAGCAAATCAACCGCCGGGCAGGCGATGGGCGGGGTGACGGCCGCGAGGCGCGCATCACTTCACCTGCAGGCGCCGTTCCGCCACCGCCTCGAAAGCCTTCTCCTCCGGCTGATACATGCGCTGGAAGCGCGCCGGCGGCACGACGAAGCTGCCGCGGCTGCCGAAACGCAGCAGGTGACGGAAAACCCGGCTGTCGGCAAGCTGGTCGACGGGCACGGCGTAGGACAGTTCGCCCGGCTGATAGCGGGCCTTCTCCATCGGCACGACGGCGTCGCCATCGAGCCCACGCACGCGGATACCCCAGGTTCCGCGTTCGACATCGGCACCCGGCGGCAGCGGCACCTCGATCAGGCCGTAGCGCGGCGTTTGGCCGGCCGCGGGACTGAGCCGGACCTCTTCGAGATAGAGGTCGTTGGCGCGCAGATCGCCGTCGCTCGCGGCTTCTGCCCGGAACTCGACCGCTTCACCGGCCAGCGAGGCGCTGGCCGGGCCCCGCTCGCCGGACGGGCTGGCGGCTGCCGGGTCCGCCTTGATCGCCGGAGCGGCGACGAGGCGATAGAGGCGCCGTTCGATCTTGATCGGCAGCGTGCCCTTTTCCGGCTCGGCCGAGCGGTAACGGACGAAGGCGGTCAGCGGTGCCGGCGCTGGGCCGGCCAGGGAGATGACGTTGGGTAGCGTCTTGTCGGTCCACCGCCAGGTCGGTGCACCGAGCGGGCCGCCCTGCCGCTGCCAGTTGCCGGCAAGGCCCGGCGCCCCGCTTTCGGCCGGCGCGCTGCCGCCGAGGGCCTTGTTCCACCAGGCCAGCGCCAGGGCACGATCGAACGTGGCGGCGCCCGGGCCGAGCGTCGCCAGCCAGCGCGCCGCGTCTTCCTTGGCGACGCCCTTGCCTTCCATGGCCAGCAGCGCCTGGCCCAGCGCTTCCGGCTGGGCGCGCAGGGATTCGCGCGCGGCATCGATCGCCTGAGCCGTTTCGGGCGCCACGGCGATCTGCTGCTGGCGAGCCATCTGGCCGATCAGGACCAGGCTCAGGCCATCGGCGGCGGCCGTGTTGCTCAACCAGAGGCTGTTGCGACCGGGACTGACGGGCTTGACGGCGGGCAGTGCCGCGGCTTCGAGGAGCAGACCCTCGACCAGGGTGCGGACCGGCAGCTCCATTTCCGCCATGAACCAGACCGCCAGCACGCGCAGGGGCAAGGGCTCCTTGACCGCGTGCTTGCGGTAGGCTTCGAGGCTCTGCCGCCAGTGCGTCGCCGGCAGCGTCAGGCCGAGCGCGCGCGCGGCGTGCCAGTCGGCGTAGTAGGCGTAGGCGGTGAGCCAGCCGCTGTCGGTGGTTGCCGGCCCCCACCAGCCGAAGACCGCCTCCGGCCCGGCCATCTGCACCAGACGCAGGCGCTGCGTGGCGAGCGCCTGGGAAATCTCGCGCAGACGCGGCGCATCGGCGGGCAGGCCGCGATAGGCGAAGCTGAGCGGCAGCAGGCGGCTGGCGGTCTGCTCGACGCAACCCCAGGGGAATTCCAGGAGATCCTCGGCGATGCGGGCAAACTGTCCGGCACTCCCCTGCGCCAGGCTGACCCTGAGGTCGCGCGCATCGGCCGGCAGCGCGAGGCGCGTTTCGGCCTCCCGCAGATCGAGCGACTGGCTGCGCTCCGAGAGCCAGCCGACGGGCAACACGCTGATCGCCTGACGCAGGCTGTCGATTTCCTTGCCAGCCTGGGCGAGGCTGATCGCCACATCGCCCGAAACGGGTTTGTCCATCGGCAGCGGGATGTTGTTTGCCCCCGGTTGCAATTCGATCTCCCGGCGGACGGCCAGGCCGCCACCGTTGGCGGCGAGTTGTACCTTGGCAGCGGCGCCGGTCTGGTTGAAGGCGACGATGGTGGCGGCCGGCCGGTCACCGAGACGGAAGTTCGCCGGGCCGGTCCATTTGGCGTAGAAGTCCTTGTGCGACTCGATATGCCGCGTCTGCTGGCCGACCACGCCGGCGGCGGTGATCGCGCGCGCCGTGATGCGCCAGCGGGTCAGCGCGTCGGGCATGCGGAAGCTGACGCTGACCTTGCCGTCCTGACCGGTCATCAGGCTGGGCCACCAGCCGGCGGTGTCGGTATCGTCGCGGCGCGGGCGCTCGAGTACCTTGACGCCGCGTTCCGACGGTGAGCGGCGAACCGGCGCGCTGCCCTTGCCGGGCATTCGCGCCAGGTCGTAGCCGATGAACGACAGGCTGACGGTGGTGCGCACGTTGTTGCGGCGGGGGTGATAGAAGAAGTTGCCGATGCTGGGGGCGATTTCCGGTTGCAGCACGTAGATCATTTCGTCGACGACGCCGAGATTGACCAGTGCCGGCGTGGGCCGTCCGCCGACGCGGGTTTCCAGTTCGAGCGTGACGGTTTCTCCCGGCGCATAGCGTTCGCGGGGGCTGCGGATGGCGACGTCGACGGCCGGCACGGCGACGCGCAGCCCCTTGTTCTGGAAGACGTAGTCGCCGTTGGCCAGGTAGAGGACGGAAAAGGTGACATTCGGGCCGTATTCTTCCCGGACCGGGATGTCCGCCCGCCATTGCGCCGGCGCCACCTGGCTGACGCCGAGCCAGGCGGCTTTGCCGCTGAGCAGCGCGTGCGCCTCGACCTGGTCGCGCTCGAGGGTCAGCAGCGCATCGCCGACCGCTTGTGGGAAGGTGATCAGCGCGTGCGCCGTCTCTCCGGCCTGGTAGTTCTCCTTGTCGAAGACGATCTCGACGCTGCCGGGAATCGCCTTCATGCCCTCGCCGGAAACCCAGTGGCTGGTCGCCGCCAGCAGGTTGCCCCTGGCGTCACGCAGACTGACGGTGTAGGAACCGGGCTCGGGGAAGGCGAGTCGGGCGCTGTCACCTTCGGCCAGTACGCCGTCGCGCCGCTGCCTGTCCTCGAGACGGAGAATCTCCCAGCGCGTCGGCCGGCTGGCCGGACTGGCGTTGCCCTGCGGCGTGTAGCGGAAATCGACGCTCTCGCCGGGACGCGAGAAATAGGTGGGGGCGCTCAAGTGCCACAGCGTGGCGCCGCGCTCGATGAGGATTTCCTTGGTCGTGCGGACGCGGTAGGCGGCACCGTCCTGGGCCAGCAGGCTCAGGATGTAGCGGGCAGGATCGTCGGCCGGCGGCAGGCTGAAGGCCGCCAAACCGTCGCTGCCGGTCTTCAGTTCGTCGGCCTTGATGGCCACCGGGAACTGTCCGCCATAGCGCAGCTCGCCCTCGACCATGGTCAGCGGTTGCGCCCGCGCCGTCAGACGTACCAGCGCGCCGGCCACCGGTTTGCCGTCGGGATAGCTCAGGCGGATGCGCCCGGTGACCGCTTCGCGCGTCTTGAATTCGCTCTTGTCGACGACGACGTCGATCTCGAAGTGCGGCTTGACGTAGTCGGCGACCCGGAAGGCGGCGCCGTAGCTGTCTTCGCCCCTGGTGAAGACGAGTTCCCAGCCGCCAGCCTGTGCCGCCGCCGGCAGGCGGAAGTCCGTCTCGCCGCCCTTCGCCGAGTCATAGCGCATTTTGCGGGTGAGGACTTCGGTCCCCGCCGGGTCGACGACAGTGACGCTGAGCTCGCCGCTGGCGACCGGTTCCGAGCGACGGGCGCTCCGGAATTCACGGCCGAGGAACTTGACCTGGACAAGATCGCCCGGACGGTAGAGCGGGCGGTCGGTGACGGCATAGATCTTGGCGTTGTAAATCTCGCTGTCGTGGTAGAAGTTTTCCGAGATGAAGACCCCGCCCGCCGGATCCTGACCGTAGACATAACTGGTTTCGGGGCTGCTGGCGGGCAGGCGGACGACTCCGTCGGCAGCGGTCCTGCCACTCTTCAGGACGCCGACACCATCGCTCCAGACGACATCGGCGTCGGCGACGGCGACGCCATCCTTGCGCCGGGCGGTCCACACCAGCATCTCCGTGGCGGCGTTCTTGGTCACGGCAACGCTGTCGGAGACGAAAACCAGCGTCACGGCCCGGTGCTTGCCGACCGAGGCTTCGACCAGATACAGGCCGGGTGCCCGCTGGCCGAGGGGAACCCGGACATTGCCCTCGTTATTGGGCAGGAACTCGCTGCTGCTACCGGCCAGTTTGAGGTCGGCAGGCGGAACGATGGGCTTGGCGCGATGCACCGGGTAGCGGAAGCGGTCAGCCAGCGTCAGGCCCGGCAGGGGCGCGTAGGCTGGCGGGTGGCGCAGGCGGGTCGGCGTCAGGATCTGTTTCGGCGTCTTCAGATCGGGAGCCGCTGCGGTCGTCGCCAGCCGGGCCGCCGGCGAGAACAGGCGCTTCCAGGCGAAGCGGCTGTTGGCCCAGATCTTGTCCCAGGAAAGCTTCAGCATGTTGGCCATGCCCTCGGGCTGCGGCTTGGCCGGCACCTTGACGCGGTGCAGGTTGCTCTGGGCGCGCAGGAAGGCGAGCGGATCGGGGACGCGATAAATGGCGATGTCGACGCCGCCGTACTCCTCGAGTTCGGCCGAGTCGCGCTGGATTTCCAACCGTACCGAGGCTTGTTCGTCGGAAGCGTAACTGGTCTCGGCAAGCAGGAAGAACTCCTCGCCAGTGGCGGGGCGATAGTTCGAGTTTTCGGCCGCCATCTCGCCGGCCGTGCCGGCTCCGGCGATGCCGAGCAGCGCCAGGATCAGCGTGACAAGAAGGCCAGGCGATAGAAGCCGGCGAAATTCGGGTTGTCGTCGCGTGGTCGCCACCGTGTGTCCTTCCATTGCAGCAATTGGGCCGGCGTGACAGCACGCAGGCCGTTGTCATCGACCATCTCGGAAGGTCGCCGACGCCTGCCGGCACCTTGCGCCGCTGCGGCGGCAGGCGGCTGGCCGGTGTGATAGGCGATCCAGCTACCCATCCAGATCATCAGGTGCTGATCATCGCCCTGATCAAAAAACAGCAGATCGCCAGGCTTGCTCATGGCGCTTTCGCGGCCGAGCCAGCGGCTGTTCTTCTGCACCAGCGCCAGGGCGGTGACGAACGCCTGTTGGTCCCCCGTCAGCGTCGTCCAGCCGTTGAGCAGGGCCGCCTGTTCCGGGCGCAGGTCCACTTCCGGCGGCAGACGGCCGGTGAAACCGTTGGCCCGGCGCCACGGTGCGTCGTGCGGGCGCAGCGCTTCGCCAACGGCGAAACGGGCAAGGCCCGCGCAGTCGCGATGAAACCAGCGCGGCGACGGGCCACGGCGAATCTGGTCGGCGACGATCAACGCCATCCAGGCGCGAAAGCGGTCGGATTGTGTACCGTCGAGCGCGCCGGCGACGGGTGCTGTCGAAGACTCCGTGGTGAGTGCTGCCGCTGGTCGCCAGGCGCTGCCGAGGATGATCCCCCCGAGGGCGGTGACGAATCGCCGGCGGTTCATCAGCGGGCGATCTCCTGCAGCGGTCTGATGTCCAGCGTGACGAAGCCATCCCTGACGGTGGCCCCCGGAACGGCGACAAGCGCCTGGTGCTGTTTTCCCCAGGCCTCGAGGCGTGGCCAGAGGCGGCTCCGGGCGACCTCACGAAAGAATGATTCCTCATCCGCCGGCAGCACTTCCTGTACTTCCGAACGCAGTAGCCGGGCGAGTTGCGGCGGGTCGAAGACCAGCCATCCTGGGCCGTGCAGGCCGGGCTCGTCGCCGAGTGCCGCCGCCCGCTTGCCAGCGACATCCAGCGCCGCGTCGACCTGGCGACGGTCGGGAGAAAACAAGATCAGCCCACCGCGCCAGGCCAGCGCGGGTTCGAAGGCGCGCGCGCCGCCGTCGGGCGGACGAATGCCGTGACGCGACGCCACGGTGACGGCGTGAATCTGGCTTTCGCCATCCTTGCCCGAGGCCTTGATGCCCTTGGCAGCCCAGGATTTCTCCGCGAGGCGGGCCAGCAACTGTCCGGCATCGGGCGGTAAGACAGCCGCCGCCCGTGCGACGAAGAGCGGCGCCGAGAGGCGGGAGCCGGCAAACCAGCAGACCGCGGCGATCGGGTCCAGGGCCGCGAGGGTGATCGGCAGCGCGGCGTCCTTGCCGAGCAGCGCCGCCAGCGGCTCCGCGGTAGCCGGCCAATCGACCGGCAGGGCGGTACACAAGGCGGCGCCGAGCGGCACCGCCCGCCAGATGCCGGCGGTGTCATGAGCGGCGCTGGTGTTCGTCGGGAGCAAGCGCAGGTTGGCATGCCAGCCGCCATCGACGTAGTCGAGGCGCAGCCCGGCGAGCGCCGGCAGGAAGTGCGCGTAGCCCAGGGTCAGGGCCTGCGGACCGATCACGAAGGAATGCTGTGCCGTCGTCGAGACGGGCAGCTTCGACTGCCAGGGGTGGGCGCCGTGCAGCAGCTCGCCGAGAACCGCCTCGGCATCGCCGGTCAACGCGCCATTGCCGTCGAGAGCCAGTGCCGGATCGGAAAGAAAGACCCAGTGGTCGCCGCGTCCGGCAAAGGCCAACTGGCGACCACCGCCATAATCGAGCGCATACAGGCTGATCTCGTCGCCCGCCACGGAAAACTTGCCGACCAGCTTGAGCTGGCGATCGTCCAGCGCAATCCGGGCAAACGCTTCGCTCAACCGGGCGAGCAGGCCACGCTCCAGCCTGGCGACGAAGTGCTCGGGGCGTCCCCTGCCCGAACGCCATATCCCGATCTCCGCAGGTCCCGCCAGCAGGAGCGCGAGAAAACGGTCCTCGATGGCGACTTTGTGCTCGTAGGCGAGACGACGCAGGCTGCCCTCGAGCGATAGCCTCGCCTCATCCTCCTCATAGTGAAAGACCAGCTGTTCGTCCACCAGACCGGACAGCAGCGGAGCCGCCGCAACATCCTTCGGTACGCTGGCGAGATGGCTGGTGGCGAGCAGCATTTCCGGTTGCCGCAGGTCGACCTGCAGGCGCGATACGCCCTTGTAGCGAGGCACCTTGTGCCAGTAGCGGTAGGCACCGACGGCGAGGACAAGCGCCAGCAGGGCAAGGACGGCATAGAGCGCCGGGCGGCGTTGCCGAAGGGTAGGTGGAACCGACAGGCTCGCCATCAGCGGCCGCCGGCGAAGCCGCGGCAGGGGCGCGCCGGCACCCGCTGGGGACAGTTGGGGCACGCGCGGAAAAGGGGAACCGATGTCCGCGGTGTCCCACCTCGCAAACCGCCCCGCGCTAGCCGCGCTAAAGCACTCGTCATGTCACGTCCTCTCGTCATGCCGGCGGGCCGCTGTATCCGGCCCCGGCGGCTTCCGCATCGTCGGGGATGAATGTCAAAGTCGCGTCAGCGACGCATGAATCTCCTCTCCTCACTCGCGGGGGCGCAGGCGGGGCTTCGCGGAGCACCGCTCCACGCCGCCGGCCCGCGATGCAGCGCG
>NZ_JDST02000075.1:27937-34574 GCF_000584975.1 Candidatus Accumulibacter cognatus
AGGGAAACGGTCATGACTTCCATGATCGAGGTTGTCTGAAAAAGTCATGACCGTTAGCGAGCATCCAGACCTCCCGGCGATAGGCGCCGAAAAGCGTATTGTATGCCGCTCAGTTTCGATAGAGCACCCCCGGAATACGGGTGATCCGAAAAAATGGGAAGTCCGTCGCCCTCGATCCCTTTGACCCGGCCATGCGGCGGCAACGAGTCCTCGTGGAAACCGTCATCGACGAACTGAAAGACCTCGATCAGATCGAGTGCACCCGCCATCGCTCGCCCCTCCATTTCGCCGTCAACTTGCTGGCCGGCCCCATTGCCTATTGCTTCATGCCCGACAAACCCGGACTATCACTTCAGGACTTCCGCCGGCTCTCACCCTTCACCAAACTTATCCCGAACTGACGTTACCCTCATAAGGAGGGAATGAGCAGAGAAAATATTTTTGTCTGTTAGTTGCAAAATGCAACGAAGTAGTCTACAGTGTGTTCATGCGCCGGCTGGTCGGCGTTGCCGAAAAGGAGAGTGAGCATGACCTGGCAGAAAATTCATCCCCCCGTCGTTCGCAGCCTGCTGGAGAACGATCTCTACAAGTTCACGATGTGGCAGGCGCTGCTGCACAGCCACCCGGGAGCGCAGGCCGAATACGCCTTTTTCTGCCGGAACCGGCCGGTCTATCCACTGGCCGAGCTCAAGGCCGACGTCGATGCCGAACTCGACCACTTGTGTACCCTGACCTTCAGCGACGATGAACTCGCGTATCTGCGCAGCCTGCGCTTCATCAAGAGCGACTTCGTCGATTTCCTCTCGGTTTTTCGCTTCCAGCGCCGCTTCATCAGCACGCGCGCCGACGGCGAGCATCTGCGGGTCATCGCCAGCGGTCCCCTGGTGCATGTCATGGCATTCGAGATTTTTGTGCTCTACATGGTCAATGAGCTCTATTTTCGCCGGCTATCGACCGATGCCTCGATCCTTGCCGTGGCGCGCGAACGGCTGCAGGCAAAGGTCGGATTCCTGAAATCGGAGCGGCAGGCGCTGCTGTCGGCGACCGAGCCTTTCATCTTCTTCGACTTCGGCCTGCGCCGGCGCTATTCCGCTGCCTGGCACGAGGAAGTCGTGCGCACGCTGGCCAGCGAGGTGCCGGAGCATTTTCGCGGCACTTCCAACGTCTACCTTGCGAAGAAGCTGGGGCTGACGCCGATCGGCACGATGGCGCACGAGTACCTGCAGGCTTACCAGGCGTTCGGCTTTCGTCTGCGCGATTTTCAAAAAGCGGCGCTCGAGGCCTGGGTGCAGGAGTATCGCGGTGATCTCGGCATCGCACTGACCGACGTGGTCGGCATGGATGCCTTTCTCGCCGATTTCGATCTGTACTTTGCCAAGCTGTTCGACGGCCTTCGCCACGATTCGGGCGATCCCCTCGAATGGGCGGAAAAGGCTTTGCGCCACTATGCGCAACTGCACATCGACCCGATGAGCAAGCGCCTGGTTTTCTCCGATGGCCTGAACCTGCCGCGTGCGGTCGATCTGTACCGGCGTTTGCGCGGACGTGTGCAAACCTCCTACGGCATCGGTACCGATCTCTCGAACGATACGCCGCATCAGGCACTGAACGTGGTCATGAAAATCATGGCGTGCAACGGGCAGCCGGTCGCCAAGCTTTCCGATTCTCCGGGCAAGACGTTGTGCGAGGACGGCACCTTCCTGGCCTACCTGCGGCAGGTTTTCAATCATCCGGTGGAAAGGCCATGAATGCCTTTCGCCTTACCCTCGCGCAGTTGAATCCGACGATCGGCGACATCGACGGCAACATCGGCCTGATGTGTCGCGCAGCCGCGCAGGCGCATGCCGAGCAGGCGCAGATGGTGGTTTTTCCTGAACTGTCCCTGACCGGCTACCCGCCCGGCGACCTGCTCGATGAAGCCGATTTCATCGAGCGCGCGGCGGCGGGGCTCGACACACTGCTCGCCGCCAGCCACGCGACACCAGGCCTGTGCTGGGTGGTCGGCGCACCGATGCAGCGCAGCGGACCCGGCAAGCCGCTCGAAAACTGTCTGCTCGTGCTTCGCGACGGGGCGCTTTTACTCAGATACGCGAAGCAGTTGCTGCCGACCTACAATGTTTTTGACGAGCGCCGCCATTTCGAACCGGGACCGGATGTTGCCCGGATCCTGCGCGTCGACGGCACGCAGGTCGGTTTCCTGATCTGCGAAGACGGCTGGAACGACGCCGGCAGCGACTATGCGGTCAACCCGTTTAGCCGCCTCGCCGATGCCCGTCCCGATCTGCTGGTGACGATCAACGCCAGTCCGTCGAACATCGGCAAGCGCGAACAGCGCCATCGTCTCTTCGCGGCGGCCAGTCAGCGCCACCAGATCCCGCTGGTCTATGTGAACCAGATCGGCGGGCACGATCAACTGGTCTTCGACGGCGCCTCGTTCGCCGTTTCTCCGGCTGCCGGTGTGGTGTTCGAGGCGCCGCGCTTTGTCGAAGCGGTGAGCACGCTGCAATGGGACGGCACGAATTTCCTGTCGGCCACCGGGGAAGCCCTGCCGCCAGTCGCAGCCGAAGGTCTGCCGGTGATGGAGTTCTACCGTCGGCAGATCGTTCTCGGCCTGCGCGACTACGCTCGCCGCTGCGGCTTCAGCAGCGCGGTCGTCGGCTCCTCGGGCGGGATCGACAGCGCGCTGACGCTGGCGCTCGCCGTCGAGGCGCTCGGCGCGGACCATGTCGTCGCCATCACCATGCCCTCGTCTTTCTCTACGCCAGGCAGCGTTGATGACTCCGAAGTGCTCTGCCGCAGGCTCGGAATCCGCCTGATCGAGCATCCGATCCACGACCTCGTCAGCCAGTTCGCGGCGGGCTTCGCCGCGGCCTGCGGCGGCCCCTTGCGCGGCCTGGCGCTCGAGAATCTGCAGGCGCGGGTGCGCGGCACCATCCTGATGGAGTATTCCAACAGTTATGGCCACCTGCTGCTCACCACCGGCAACAAGAGCGAAATCTCGGTCGGCTATTGCACGCTGTACGGCGATACCAACGGCGGTCTGGGTTTGATCGGTGACCTCTACAAGACCGAAGTCTTTGCCTTGAGCCGGCACCTCAACGAATGCGCCGATGGCGAAGTGATCCCGCGAGCGATCCTCGACAAGGAGCCTTCGGCAGAACTCGCGCCCGGTCAGCGGGACACCGACAGCCTGCCTCCGTATCCGATCCTGGACACGATCCTCAAGGTGCTGATCGAGGGTGAGCGCCTCGGTGCCGACGAGCACGCGGAAGTCGAGTCCGCCTATGCGCAACTGCTGGCCAACGCCGAGGGCCGGGCGCTGGTGACGAGAATACGGCGCATGATCGCGCGCAACGAATACAAGCGACGCCAGGCCCCGCCGATTCTGCGCCTGCGCGGGCGCGCTTTCGGCAGCGGCCGGCAGATGCCGATTGCCGCTTGCTATGACTGACCAGGAGCCCATTCAATGACCCCCGACCGATTCGACATTGCCGTACTGATTGGCCGTTTCCAGCCCTTCCACAATGCGCATGCGGCTTTGCTCGCCAGAACCCTGCAAAGCGCCGGGCAGGTGATCGTCCTGCTCGGATCGGCGCACGCCGCGCGCAATGTCAAGAACCCGTTTACCTGGGAGGAGCGCGCCGCCATGATCGGCAGCACGCTCGACGACGCGACGCGCGAGCGTGTCCGTTTTCTGCCGATTCGCGACTACTACGACGATCGGCGCTGGGGCGAGGCGGTCGTCGCCGCGGTGCAGGAATACAGTGCCCCTGGCGCGCGGATTGCCCTCGTCGGCTACCTCAAGGATGCCTCCAGCAAATACCTGCAGCGCTTTCCGCGCTGGCAGTTCGTCGCCGTACCGAAATTTGACGAGATCGACGCAACCAGTATCCGCCAGATCTACTTCGAGAGCGAAGACTGGCCGGCGACGCAGGCGTTGCTCGGCGGGCTGCTGCCGACGCCGATCGTCCACTATCTGAAGGGCTGGACCCGCTTGCCGCATTATCACCCACTGCGCGGCGAGCATCTGGCCCTCGAGGAGAACCGGCGGGTCTGGGGAAGCGGTCCTTTCGTGACCGTGGATGCGGTCGTCACCGCGTCCGCGCATGTCCTGCTCGTCGAACGTGGGCGTTTGCCGGGAAAGGGCTTGTGGGCCGTGCCGGGCGGTTTTCTCGAGCCGCGCGAGCGCGTCCTGCAAGGCGCGATTCGTGAGCTGCGCGAAGAAACCGGTCTCGGCCTGCTCGATTCCACCCTTGAAGTGGCCCTGCAAGGCGTTGCCGTCTTCGATCATCCCGACCGCAGTCTGCGCGGGCGAACGATCACGCATGCGCATTGGTTCGATCTCGGCGACTGCCGCTTGCCCGAGGTCAGCGGCGCTGACGATGCGGCGCGAGCCAGGTGGACTCCGATCGCAGAACTCAGGGCCATGGAAAGTCGCTTTTTTGAAGATCACTTCAATCTGCTCGACCACTTCCTGTCCCTTCATCCCTGAGCCTGGCACGATGTCCTTCACCGCACTCACCTGTCCGCAATGCGGTGCGGCACTGCCCCGACAGGCGAGCTGGCGCATGGTGGTCTGTCCTTATTGCAGCGCGACGGTTACCCGCAACAAGTCGCTCGTGCAGGCGGCACCCTTGCGCGAAGCAGCCGCGCGAGTTCGTGCGCAGGCCCTGGCCGGCTACCCATCGACCTTGCCG
This sequence comes from Candidatus Accumulibacter cognatus, assembly GCF_000584975.1. Classification (NCBI taxonomy): domain Bacteria; kingdom Pseudomonadati; phylum Pseudomonadota; class Betaproteobacteria; genus Candidatus Accumulibacter; species Candidatus Accumulibacter cognatus. The sequence goes on from NZ_JDST02000075.1 coordinate 32,635, forward strand.
GTGTTGCGCTGGCAGGGGCAACGCTACCAATTGCTCAAGCGGGTGGGTGTCGGCGAACATGCCGAGGTCCATCTTGCTGAACGCATGGGTCCCTTTCCGGAGCGGGTGATCGTCAAACTGGTGCACGCCGGTACGAGATCCGGCGTGCTTGCAGCCGAGGCCGCGATCCTGCGCGCCCTGCAGGCGAGTACGCTGGCAGAGGCGGCGTACTTCTCGCAAAGGGTGCCGCAAGCGATTGCCAGCGGTGTTGGCGAAACAGCCTGCGGGAACCAGCGGGAAGGGCTGCTGCTCCGCCATCCTTCCGGATACTGGGGTAGCCTGGCGCAGGTCTTGCGTTACGCAGCAAACGGAATCGAGCCCCGGCACGCTGTCTGGATCTGGCGGCGAGTCCTCGAAGTGCTGGCATTTGCGCACGACAGCGACTGGACTCATGGCGACCTGAGGCCCGAGCACTGGCTCGTGCACCCGCGCGATCACGGCGTGCTCCTCGTCGGCTGGTCGCGCGCCATGCCTGGAGCGGATGACGCAGCGATTGCCCGCGATCTGCGGCAATCGGCATGGACCCTGCGTGCGCTCTTGTGCGGAGGCGACACGCTGCCCACCTGCGGGCGCAGTACGCCTCCTCCCCTGGTGGATTTGCTGGAACGCAGCAGCGAAGACGCCGCCTGGTGTGCCGAGGTCGGCGCGCGCGGGCTTGACCAGGCGCTGGTCGCGGCCGCTCGCGCCTCTTTCGGGCCGCCGAAATTCATCCCTTTCAACCCCACTTCGGCGACTTGCCGCTAGGAGAACATCATGGGCTACGGTAGTTATTCGCACAGCGCGCATGCGGCGCTGACCACGGATCGGGCGGCGCTGTCACGCGCCGAAGTCTTCAAACAACGCGGCTGTCACGCCTTGATGGACCCCAAGGGTCTGTCGGTTCGCGAAGCGCGCGACAGCGCCGAACATCCGAACTCGCTTGGCATCGTCTTTGCGCTCGATGTCACCGGCTCGATGGGGAATATTCCAGAATACCTGGCACGCCGCGATCTGCCGACTTTCATGAAGTTGCTGACCGATTGCCGGGTTCCCGACCCGCAGGTGATGTTCATGGCAATTGGCGACGCCACCTCGGATGGCGCGCCGCTGCAGGTTGGGCAGTTCGAAACCACCGCGGAACTGATCGACCAGTGGCTCACCTGGAGTTACCTCGAAGGGGGAGGCGGGGGCTCTAATAGCGAGAGCTACGAGCTGGCTTTCTACGTGCTCGCGCAACACACCGACCTCGACTGCTGGGTGAAGCGCAGAAAACGTGGCTATCTGTTCATGACCGGCGATGAACATCCCTATCCGGTCGTTTCCCGCCATCAGATCGAAGCCTTGATCGGCGAGAGGCTCGACGAAGACATTGCGCTCGAGGAGGTCGTCGCCGCTGCCGCCGAATCCTGGCATCTCTTCTTCCTGATTCCGGATCGGCAACGCCGTCAAAACTGTGAAGCGCGCTGGCGCGAGGTGCTCGGCGATCAGGTGATCTGCATGGAATCGCATGTGGACACCTGTACGGTCGCGGCAGCAATCGTCGGTCTGACCGAGGGTGCCCTCCGCGGTGTCGACGCGCTCGCCGATGTCCTGCATGCCAACGGCACCCCGCGTGATCGCATTGCCGCCACCATCCGCGCGCTGCAGTCTTATGCTGATCTCATCGACCCGGACGCGCCGAAGCGCATCCACACGCATCCGACTTCGACCGCGATCGGCAAACCCGATTGGTGGAAGCGCCTTTTTTCCTGACGGTCATGGCTGTTGCCGGTATCTCCGATCATGACAGTCATGACCGTTTCCCTCCCTTGCAGGGCGCATTCCGGCTTGCACGCCGGAATCGTTCGATGGGCGCAGAGCATGCTCCGCGAATACCCCATCGCACCCCCCGACTCCTCCCGCGGCCCGCGCTGCATCGCGGG
>NZ_JDST02000075.1:34611-36271 GCF_000584975.1 Candidatus Accumulibacter cognatus
GGCGCGGAGCAGTGCTCCGCGTAACCCCGCCTTCGCTCCCGCAAGTGGGGGGAGGGGAGGTTCGTGAGTCGCTGATGCGACTTGCACACTAAGGGGAAGGGCCTGTGCGCATGCCCCGCCTGGTCTCCCTGCTCGGTCTGGGTTTCGGCGATTGTGGCAAGGGCGTGTTCACCGACGCCCTGTGCCGGCGCTGGCAGGTACACACGGTCGTCCGTTTTAACGGCGGTGCGCAGGCCGGGCACAACGTCGTTCTGCCCGACGGCCGGCAGCATACCTTCTCGCAATTCGCCGCCGGGACGCTGGTGCCGGGCGTGGCGACCGTTCTCGCCTATCCGGTGGTCGTCCATCCCGGCGCGCTTCTGGTCGAGCATTCCCGGCTGCAGTCGATAGGCGTCGATGATGGCCTGGAGCGCCTGTTCATCGATCGGCGCTGTCGGGTCAATACGCCTTTCCATCAGGCCGCCGGTCGTCTGCGCGAGCTGGCTCGTGGCGCCGCGGCGCACGGAAGCTGCGGCGTCGGGGTCGGCGAAACCGTTCGCCATGCACTCGCTCACCCTGAGCACACGCTGCATTACGGCGATCTGGCCCGACCCGCGCTGGCGATGCAGAAACTGCAGGCCATTCGCCGCGATCTCCTGCCCGCGTTCGCTGCCCTGGGCGAGGTGGCCGCAAATGCGGCAGCAATCGCGGCCGAGCATCGTTTGCTCGCCGACGCGCAGCTTGCCGAAGCCTGGCTGGAAAATATCCAGAACCTGTTGCGGGATGTTCCCCCATCGTCGGCAGACAGAATCGCCGCGCGCCTGGCGCGCCCCGGGACGGTCTTGTTCGAGGGGGCACAGGGCGTTCTTCTCGATGAATGGCGGGGATTTCATCCGCACACCACCTGGAGCAGCATCCACCCGCGCGCCGTCGAAGCGGTCGCGGCAGACTACGGCTGCCCTGCCCGGGTCGAGCACCTCGGGGTCCTGCGTGCCTATCTCACGCGGCACGGAGCGGGTCCCTTCCCGACGGCCGACGCCGGACTGGACGTTCTCCCGGAACCGCATAACCGCGACCAGGGCTGGCAGGGCCGCTTCCGGCGCGGCCACCCGGACGGCGTGCTCCTGCGCTACGCCCTGGCTGCCAGCGGACGTCTCGACGGCCTGCTGGTCAGTCACCTCGATGCTTTCCGGCATGTGCCCGGGCTGCGCTGGTGCGAGGCCTACGAGACGACCGTGCCCGGAGAAGAGAGCAGGGCTGCCGGCTGGCTGGCGCCGGCCGGGCGCGTGACACGCCTGCCGTGCACCGCCAGAGAAGACCTGGCACACCAGGCAGCGCTGACGGACCTGCTCTTCCGGGTACGTCCGGTCTATCAGGCGCGCATGCTGACTGTAGCGGCGTCGCTGCTCGACCGGCTGGAGCAGGCCGCTGCCTGCCCGATCTGGTTTGCCTCCTGCGGGCCGACCCACGAAGCGGTCAAGGTGTGCTGGAGGCAGTGTGAGGTAACCGTCTGAACGCTTCGCGCGCAGGGCTAGCAGTTTGTTACATTGAATGGGCTACAGATCAGGCGGCTTTCCTATCAAATTTTTTCCAACGAAAAACCACGGGTGCCTGATTCATTTCCTGGATGTCCTGGAGGAAGAGGTGGCCCCGGAAATTGGGACAGGAGGATAAGTGGTAG
>NZ_JDST02000076.1:0-7672 GCF_000584975.1 Candidatus Accumulibacter cognatus
CGTGACCGCGCACGGTATACACCGCTGCCCGCAGGACCCCTTCCGGCAAGTCTCCTGGCACTGCTGCGCCGGCTCGAGACCGCCGACGGCGACAGCGAGCGCGCCATCCATGACTGTCTCGTGGAACTCGGCGAGACGGCGTGGGCAGCACCGCTGCACGCGTCCCTGGCATGCGTGCGCAGTTTCGATTTCGACGCCGCAAGACGGCTGTTCCCCGATCATGGAACAACCCACATCCTGGATGAAAGATCATGACCACCATTCTCCTGATCGATGACGATCCGGCTACCCTCGAAGTCATCAACGAATGTCTTCTCCCGCACTTTCGCACGCGCATCGCAACACGTGGCGGCAAGGGCCTCGAACTGGCGCAATTGTCGCCGGCACCGGACCTGGTCCTGCTCGACCTCGAATTGCCCGACATGAACGGCTATCAGGTCTGCTCGGCGCTCAAGCGGGATACCCGCACCGCCGAGATCCCGGTGATCTTTCTTTCCAGCCACACGGATATGGCCGACATCATCCGCGGTCTCGAACTCGGCGCCGTCGATTATGTGCCCAAGCCGGTGGCGCCACCGATTCTGCTGGCACGCGTACGCACGCAACTACGCCTGCGCCAGGCTCAGATCTATCTGGCGGATCGCAATCTCCATCTCGAATCACTGGTGAGAGAACGCACGCATGCCCTCGAAGCCCGGACGCTGGACCTGCAGCGCAATCAGGAACTGACCATCGTGACCCTCGGAGCAATCGCCGAAACCCGCGACAACGAGACCGGCAACCATATCCGCCGGACCCGCGCCTACGTCCGGACGCTCGTCGAATACCTCCTGCAACAACCCGCACAGCTTGAACGTATGTCAATCGAAGAATGGGAACTGATCTGGAAATGCGCCCCCCTGCACGATATCGGCAAGGTGGGAATACCCGACCAGATCCTGCTCAAGGAGGGACCACTCGATGTCGGTGAGTTCGAGATCATGAAGCGGCATACGACGCTCGGCCGAGATGCCCTGCGCGCAGCCGAATGCGGGGGCGACACCCAGCACCCTTTCTTGCGAATCGCCAGCGAAATCATCTATTCGCATCACGAACGCTGGAACGGCAAGGGCTATCCGGAGGGCCTCCGCGGCGAGGATATCCCTTTCGCTGCACGCCTGATGGCCATTGCCGACGTCTACGACGCCCTGATCAGCAAGCGCGTGTACAAGCCCGCCCTGCCCCACCACAAGGCGGTCGAGATCATCGTGCAGGGGCGTGGCGAGCAATTCGACCCGTTGATCGTAGACTGCTTTCTGGTCTGCGCCGACACCTTCGACACGATCGCCACGGGTAACTCCGACAACGCTCCGCCATAGCCAATCGCCGACACATCCCTGGCCACAGGCTGGATCAGGGGGACCCAGCCAACCTGGGCAGCCTCCAGGAGCACCGGCAGTCATGAACGATTCACCATTTCAGCATCGAAAGCATCATTGATGAGCGACAAGAGAATCCAGGTCATGATCGTCGATGACTCACCGCTGGTCCGCCAGGTCATCGCGCAGGCCCTGGTCCGGGAGACCGGCATCGAGGTCATGGGTACGGCGGCCGATCCGCTCTTCGCGATGGACAAGCTGCGCAGGAGCTGGCCGGATGTGATCATTCTCGATATCGAAATGACGCGCATGAACGGCCTCTCTTTCCTGCGCAAGCTGATGGCTGAACGACCGACGCCGGTGATCATCTGTTCATCACCCGCCGCGACCGGCAGCGAGACGCTCATGCAGGCGCTTGCGGCCGGTGCCGTGAGCATCATCAACCGACCGAAATTCGGGCTCAAGGGTTTCCTCGAAGATGCGGCCAACGACATCATCGCCGCCATCCGCGCGGCCGCCCGGACCCGGGTCGCCTTGCCGGGACAACCGCTCGCCACCGCCCATCCGGCGGCGAGCACGCGGCTGCCGACGCTGGAGAGAATGACGCGCAACAGCGCTGACGCCATTCTCTCCGCCGGCAACGCGACGGTGCCGCGGACGGCCGACAAGGTGATCGCCATCGGCACCTCGACCGGCGGAACGCAGGCGCTCGAAGCGGTGCTGACCCGCCTGCCGCCGACGATCGCGGGCATCGTCATCGTCCAGCACATGCCCGAGCAGTTCACGGCGATGTTCGCCGAACGCCTCAATTCGCTGTGTACGATCGAGGTCCGGGAGGGCAGGAACAACGACCGCGTAATGCCGGGGCGCGCGCTGATCGCCCCCGGCGGCAGGCACATGCTGTTGAAGCGTAACGGCGCGCAGTATTACATCGAGGTGCTCGACGGCCCCCTGGTCAATCGCCACAAACCCTCGGTCGATGTACTCTTTCGCTCGGTGGCCCGGTTTGCCGGAGGCAACGCGATCGGTGTGATCATGACCGGCATGGGCGACGACGGCGCCCGCGGCCTCAAGGAGATGAAAGATGCCGGCGCCGCGACGATCGCCCAGGATGAAGCCTCCTGCGTGGTTTTCGGCATGCCCAGGGAGGCGATCAAGCTCGGCGCCGCCGATCGGGTGTTGCCACTCCAGCAGATCCCTGCGGCGCTGATCGAAATCTTCAACCGACGCGAGGTTTGAATACGGCCATGCAACGATACGACATCCTGAAGAAGATCGCCGCCGAACTGGAGCATGGCGAGGTGAACTTCTCGACCAACGCGCTGGTCGCGCTCAAACTGCAGCATGCGATCAACGATCCGGATTGCCACATCGACCAGGCCACGCGCCTGATCAAGGCCGAGCCCCTGTTATCGGCCAGGATCGTGGCGCTGGCCAACTCGACCGCCTTCAATCCCTCGGGCCGCCCGATCACCGATGTACGCACGGCCGTTTTGCGGCTGGGTTTTCGCTATCTGCGCTCGCTGGCGGCGGCAGTCGTCACGCGCGCGCTCGCCTCCCCCTTGTCGGCGCAGGATCGCGCCATGGCAGCGCGACTCTGGGAGCACACCGCACATGTCGCGGCACTGGCGCAGGTGATCGCCCGCAAGGTGACACACCTCGACCCGGAAACCGCGATGTTCGCCGGCATCGTCCATGAAATCAGTGGGTTCTACCTGATTTCACGCGCCGCCGAGTATCCTGGCCTGCTCGACGAGGATTTCTCGGCGTGGAGCGAAACCGGCGAGGCCGAGGTCGGTCGTGCCCTGCTCCAGGTTCTGGAGGTCCCACAAACGGTGGTCGAGGCGATTGAAGTGTGCTGGCGAGGCTTTCTGGCGATGCCGCCGATAACGCTCGGCGATACCCTGCTGCTGGCCGACGAACTGGCTCCGGTCGAAAGCCCGTTACGCGACCTCGACGGCGTTCCCAGGGAAGGCACGGCAGCCTCGATCGACCTGCTGATCGGCGAAGACACGCTGCTCGCAATCATGCATGAGTCGGCAGATGAAGTGCGCTCGCTGACGGAGGCGCTGCGTCTCTGAACGCGCCGGGCGAGAGAAAATAAGCCGTCCGGCTATGACGGGTCCGTTGTCGCCAGAGTGCGTGGCGAAGCCGGTTTGGCAGCGGCCGCATCGCGCTGCCAGGCAGCCACCCAGGCCACCAGGTCGGCAGCCGGCATCGGTCGGGCGATGCCGTCACCCTGGATATTTTCGCAGCCGAGCTGGAGCAGCATCCGGCCCTGTTCGACATTCTCCACGCCTTCGGCGACGATCTGGCGGCGGAAGGCCGTGGCAAGCCCGATCACCCCTTCGAGGATGGCCCGATTCTCCCCACCTTCGAGCAGGTCGCAGACGAAACTGCGGTCGATGTTGATCCGGGAAACCGGCAGGCTCTTCAGGTAGATCAGCGAGGAATGACCACAGGCAAAATCGTCGAGGGCAAACGACACGCCGATTTTCCGGCACGCGGTGATGATCGCACAGACGCTGGCCAGATCCTTCAGCGCACGGGTCTCCCGCAATTCGAGATCGAGCCTGCCGGGTTCGACCTCCGGCTGTCCGGCCAGAATCTCGGCCAGGCGATCGACGAAGCCGGCCTGTTGCAACTGCCGGGCGCCAATATGGACGCTGACCGCCATCTCCAGTCCGGCCGCGCGCCATGCTGCGATCTGCGCCAGCGCACACGCGATCACCCATTCCCCGAGATCGACCGCAAGCGAGTGATTCTCGATCAGCGGCAGGAAAGTGGCCGGCAGCAGCAATCCCTGTTCCGGATGCTGCCAGCGAATCAGGGCCTCGACCCCGATCACCGCGCCGCTGCGCAGGTTCACCCTGGGCTGATAGTGGAGAACGAATTCATCGGCCAACAGGCCACGGCGAAGGTCCTCCAGCCTTTCGTTATGGCTGCGGACGCTGCGATCCAGCTCGGCATCGAAGACACAGTAGCGGTTCTTGCCGGCGAGCTTGGCCTGGTACATGGCCTGGTCGGCCTGGCGCAACAGTTGATCGGCATCGACCTCCTCGGACTGCGGGTAGAAGGTCACGCCGATGCTGGTCGACACCTGCAGTCGCTGCTCGCCGTAGGACACCGACTGGGCGCTGGCCACAATCAGGCGGTTCAGGATCGGCGCACAGGAAGTGATGTCGGGAAGATCGAGCAATACCGCGACAAACTCGTCGCCCCCCAGGCGCGCCAGCGTGTCACCTTCGCGCAAGGCCTGCTTCATTCGCCCCGCCACCGTCATCAACAGTTGATCGCCGGCTTCATGACCGTGCTGGTCGTTGACGGTCTTGAAGCCATCGAGGTCGAGAAAGGCAACGGTCAGGCGCTGGCCGCGCCGCTGGGTCTGCATCATGCCCTGCTGCAGGCGGTCGGCCAGCAGCACGCGATTGGGCAAGCCGGTCAGCGCATCGTAGTGAGCCGTCCGCTTGAGTTTTTCTTCGTTTGCCTTGAGCAGGGTGATGTCGGTGAACAGGGCCACGTACTGCCGGGTTCTGCCCTGATCATCGCGCACCGCGCTGATCGTGAGCATCGCCGCAAACATCTCGCCGTTCTTGCCGCGATTCCAGACTTCACCGCTCCAGTGGCCCTGGCCGGTCAGATTGCCCCACATGGCAGTGTAAAACTCCTTTTCCTGAACACCGGAGCGGAGAAAGCGCGGGTTCTGCCCCAGCGATTCCTCGCGACTGAAACCGCTCATCCGGGAAAAGGCCTCATTGACGTCGAGGATCGTGCCATCAGGGGAGGTGATCATGATGCCCTCGCGGGCGTTGGTGAACACGCTGGCCGCGTTGATCTGCTGCAGGCGCTCGGATTCTACGCGTTGCTCGGCCAACTGCATCTGCCGACGGTAGAGGCCGATCGCCAGCAGCGTGCTCGCCAGCAGGGCAGGAACCATCACGCCCAGCACGGTTCTGGTCTCGATCCGCCATTGCTGCAGGGCGTGCCGACGATCGAGCGCCGTGACGACGAGGAAGGGGTACAGTCGCGATGCTCGAAAGGCGATCAGCCGCGGGTGGTCCTCGCCGCGGTCCTGTTCGAACTGGCCGAACTCGACTTCGTCGAGGCGCAGGTCGCGAACGAAGTGGTCCTGCAGCGATCCGGGTCGCCCGCCGGGATCGCCATCCATCAGCAGCGTGCCGTCGTAGCGCAGCACGCTGACCGATCCTTCCCCGACGGCGAGCTTCTGGGCAATATGGTTGATGAAATAGTCCGGATTCAGTGCAAAGAGCAAGGTGACGCGATCCTTGCCAAGCCCGATGCCGCGTGTCACCGGAATGAAGCTGAGCGAGTCGGCATCGACGGGCGTTCCCGCCGTCGATGGCTGGCCGCTGGCGAAATCACGCCCTGCCCAGGGCTCGCCGATACGCAGGATCTGCAACTGGCCAGAGGCTGCCGGCAGATAACTTTGTGTCGCCACCTTCACGCCGAGGTTGGCCGGATTGGAACTGGCGACAATCCGGCCCGCGTCGTCGAGCAGGGATATCGAGCGCAGGAACGGTGCATGCTGCAGGGCTGCCACGAAAATCCGCTCGATCTCGCGCGCATCGCGTACAAGTGGCACCTGCGCCAGGGAGTTGACCGCGACCAGCTCGGTGAGGTGCAGGCTTTGCGTCAGGAAATCCTCGAAACCCCGCGAATGCATCGCGGCGATGCCCAGACTGTTGGCCACCGCCTCGCCACGCAGACGCCACAGGGTGTAGACGCTCATGGCGACCATGCCGCCCACGAATACGCCCAGAAGAAGCAGAAACGTCGTCCGTAACTGCCGCCAGGCGCGTCGCGTCATGGGGACACGATGGTCTCGAGTTTGTGCCGCCGGGCGGCTGCCAGCAGCCTCCCATCGTGTTTGATGTCGCTGACGAAGCGCTCGATGCGTGCCGCCCAGGCCTCGTCACCAGGCTGCATGGCATAAGCGTAGGGGGTGATGTGGTAGGTACCGGGAGGCGAGACCAGGCGCGCCCAGTCGGTGCTCGCCAGAAAACGCTGGCTATAGGGGTAGTCGGTCAGAAAAACGTCGGCGCGACCCGACTGGACTTCCTGTTCGCGTGCAAATGGAGTGTCGAGCACCAGCAGTTTCGCCGCCTTGAGCTTCCCCTTCATGATCGACTCATGAAGCGTCCCTTTGGCCACGGCCACCACCGAGCCGCTGCGGTCGATCTGATCCCAGTCCTGGATCCGGCGGTTGCTTCTGGTGGTGATCGCGTAGATGTCGCTGGCCAGATAAGGGCGCGTGAAGCGCAGCTTTTCCGCACGCGCGGGCGTGATGCCGACCGCAAACATGGCCAGATCGCAGCGATCCTGAGTGACATCATCGATCAGCCTGGCGAAGGAGCTATCCACGAACTGCACCGCCACGCCGAGGTCCCTGCCGAGTTCGCCGGCCAGATCGATATCGATCCCGGACAGCAACTGCGTCTTCGGGTTGCGATAGGTGATGCTGTAGTAATCGGGCCAGATGCAGACACGCAGCACTCCAGTCTCCCGGACTCGATCGATCCGGCTCGTGGCGAGGTCTGCGCTGCTTCCCTGTGCAGCGACGGTCAAACCGCCGACAAGCATGGCAAAACGCCAGAAGAGGACAAGAATGCGCATCGCAATCTCCTGAAATGAATCCTGAAGTATTGACCGACAGCCATCTGAAATGGTCAATTACCATCTGTTATTGAACCATAAAACCCCGTCGTCGGATGGTAAATTGTACTCACTCCGGGAATTGTCAGTACAATCCCCAGCATGAGCTCGGGTGTGCAGGATAGTGTTCGGAGGTACCGACCCCTGCCTCGCGGCAGGTCATTGACCAGGCTCTTTATTGTCCCGGCGGTGCTGCCGGCGACGCGCCCCATTCCACACAGGAGAAAGCTTTCCCATGGCAAAAACCATTTTTCTGGTCGATGATTCGGCAACCATCCTGCTCAGTGTATCGAGCATCCTCGGCAAGGCCGGCTTTGCCGTCGAGAAGGCGTCGAATGCCGACGAGGCCTTGAAGAAATTCAAGGCCGGAGTCAAGGTCGACCTCCTGATCACCGACCTCAACATGCCCGGCATGAACGGCATCGAGCTGATCAAGCAGGTGCGCACGCTACCTGCCTACAAGTTCCTGCCGATTCTCTTCCTGACCACCGAATCACAGCAAAGCCGCAAGGCGGAAGCCAAGGCCGCCGGCGCCTCGGGCTGGATCGTCAAACCGGCGACCGCCGACGACCTGCTCAACACCATCAAGCTGGTCATCCGCTAGGCCGAAATCATGACTTCTTTCCCCGGCCAACCCCATG
>NZ_JDST02000077.1:0-30337 GCF_000584975.1 Candidatus Accumulibacter cognatus
CACGCCAAGGCGCTACAGTCCCTATTGACCCTGAACTTCCAAACCTTCCAGAAGATTCGATCGTGACCGCGCACGGTATATACATTAACGGAGCCCACTAAAACTGAGCGTCTCGTTCTTGTTCAAGTAGTCCAGAGTCAGTTCCTGGCCGGCAGCAGAAGCCGGAGCATGCGCTGCCGCGTGGGAGGCCGCACTGGCATGGGCTTCAGCCAGCTCGCCGAGAACGGGCAACTGCTGCATCGACAGCAATTGGCAGTACGCAATGACCAGGGCACCGGCTTGGGCGACTTCCCGTAGGGCTTCAGCCGATAACTGGTTAAGAACGGGTTCGTCAATCTGAAAGAGGCCGCCAACCGGCTGGTCGCCAGCCTGGGTCTTGACAGTAATTGGCCAGGCTTTGATCAGCTCGTGTTTCTTCAGTACCGCACAGGCGTTGACGGTGAGCTGCCGACTGTTCTCGATCTGGGTCAGAAAATTGAGGACCTCCTGAATCACCGGCGAGGGTCCGCCTGCATCATCGAAAAAAGGTTCGCCCTCGCCGCTATCGCCAATGAGTCCTGAATCTTCGTCGATGCACAGCACCTGCTGACCCTTATTCGTGTTGGCAAGGCCAAAAGGATAGCTTCGAATAACGGCCGGAACATACTTTCCCACCCAACGACCATCGGGTGCGACAAACAGATTCCTGCCTGTTGCCACACCCAGAACAGCAACAGGAATGAAGGCTTCATTCTGTTCGACAAAGGCAATGGGCAAACTCAACAGCGCGCGCGGAAATTCACCAGCCGTCAGTGGAACAATCGTCTCGTGAGCAGCGAAAGAATAACCCGCAACGCGCCGCCAGCCCTTGTTGGCGTAGCGGTCGATGGAAATGGGGTGGAAGTTTGGCATTTGCATCCTTGATGTGTGAACCGTTTGGGAGGCTTGTAAGGACCCTACCTTGTGCCGGAGTTTACCTGAAGTTTAAACGCTCGGGATTGCCACCACCGCTGCCGTTTCCCCGCTGCCCTCCCCGGCGACTTCAACCAGTGCAGTCGGCAACGCCTTGCTCGGCTTGACACCCAACTGTTTGAGCATTTCAGCCTGGCGGATGAGGTTGCCACGCCCACCGGTGAGTTTGCCATGCGCTTCGTCATAATCCCTTTGCGCCTGCCTGAGACGGTTGCCAAGCGATTCCAGATCAACGACGAAACCAACCAGCTTGTCGTAAAGCTCCGCGCCGCGCCTGGCGATCTCCTGCGCGTTCCGGCTTTGCGCTTCCTGCCGCCAGAGGTGCGCAACAGTGCGAACGACAAACAGCAGCGTCGAAGGGCTGACCAGCAACACGTTTCGCTGCCAGGCATCCATGAACAGCTCGCGATCATGCGTGACGGCCAGCATGAAGGCGGGCTCGATGGGGACGAACATCAAGACGAAATCAAGCGATTTCAGCCCGTAAAGCAGTTGGTAATTCCTGTCCGAGAGGCCTTTGATATGCGTGCGAACGGAATCGAGGTGGCGTTTGATGGCCGCCTGACGATCACCCTCGTCCTCGGCTGAGGCGTAGTCTTCGTAGGCCGTCAGCGACGCCTTGGCATCCACCACGAGGTGGCGGTCCTCGGGCAGATGCAAGACGACGTCGGGCTGCGCGCGCGTGCCGTCGGCCCGGTGATGACTCTCCTGGACTTCATATTCCTCACCCTTGCGCAGGCCGGAGGCTTCTAGGACGCGCTCGAGCACCAGTTCCCCCCAGTTACCCTGTGCCTTGCCCGAGCCCTTGAGCGCCCGCGTCAGGTTCTTGGCATCCTGACTCAACGAGTGATTGAGGTCCATCAGATGCCGGACCTGTTCAGCAAGTGCGCTGCGGTCCTTGCCTTCCTGCACATAAACCTCTTCGACCTTGCCCTGGAACTCCTGCAATTTTGTTTTCAGCGGCTCCAGCAACTGGCCGATATTGGCCTGGTTCTGCTCGGTAAAGCGTTTGGCCTTTTCTTCAAGGATGTCGTTGGCCAGGCTCTTGAACTGATTGGCAAGGACTTCCCTGGCCTGCAGGAGCAGATTGAGCTTTTCCTCGCCCTGACTTCGTTCGGCGTCGAGGCGAGTCGTCAGTTCGGCGAGCTCGCTGTCAAGGCGATTGGCGCGCTGCTCGGCCGCCGCCCGTTGCGCCTTTTCGCTCTGCAATTCGCCGCGGAGCAGGCCGACGGTCGCACGTTCGGCCCTGAGTTCTGCATTGACGCGGCCCGAGTCCTCGCGCAGGTCGGCAGATTGCCGGCGCGTTTCGGCAAGGTTCCGTTCAACTTCGGCAAGTTTCTCCTCAAGCACCCGCACGCGCAAGGCACGCTCACTGAGCTGGGCACGCTCGTTGCAGGCGTCATCGAGTGCATCCCGCAACTCGACGGCTTGTGCCTTCAACTCTTCCTGCGCACCGATCAGTTGCAGGCGCTCGGCGTCGAGGGCACGTAGCCGTTCTCTGGCCGTGGCAAGTTCGACTGCGCGCTCTGCCTGATCTTGATCGCTGGTAGCGGATGTTCGGTTGCGAGTGGTCAGCCAGACCATGAGCATGCCGACGAGCAGGCCGATCACCGCCGCAAACAGGGAAAGACTGTCCATGCAACCCTCCTTTCAATGTAATGGCGTGGTCTGCGTTCTCGGGATTTCGCGATAGTTGTGCCGGGAATTACGCCGACAGTGTAATCTGCTTCCGCGCCCCGGTTTGGCTGAAAAATTCAAGAATCCTCGAATTTTGCCGTGATCATTGATGGTGCATTCCGCACCAGCTTTGCCTCACCGGAGATAGCCTATGTCTGTCAGTTCGATTGGTTCCAGCAGTAGCAATTTGTCGTATAGCCCGGCAGTCAAGGCGCAAGCCGAAGCCGTCGAGGCTCAACAGGCAGGGCGCGATGTCGGGAACGATGTGGACACGGACGATGGCGGCGCTGCCGTCAAAGAGCCGGCTCCAACGGTCAATCTCAACGGCCAAACCGTCGGGACCCGCATCAACACCTCTGCTTGAGTAGTCGTACCCCTGCGGCCCGGAGGTTCCAAGGAACAACTGGGCCGCAGTCCTGAAAGAGTGGATGCCGAGAGGGAAAAAGCATGGACTCCGGCTCGCCGCCGGGGTCCTCCACGCTGCTGAAACGACTACATGGCCGGATACTTGGCAGGATCGGACATTCTTTCGAGAACCTTGGCCAGTTCGGGGAGAGTGATCCCCTCATCGTATATACCGGCGCTGACCTGGATTCCTGTGGCAAACGAGATATCGGCGGTCGTGGCGTAGGATATTTTACGAGACAGTCGTCCGGCACCGGGTTTAGGCCAGCTGTACTCTACCCAGCCACCCCGCGGTTCGTTGCCGGCCTTGCAGAGTTCCTTGAAGATGTACTTGCCGGCGTTGTCGGTAATCTGGAGGATCGGCTTGCCGACCAGGTCGGGACGCATCGGATGTGCGATCATCCGGTCCTTGCGACAGTCATAGACGAATACGTAGCTGTCCTTCCACACCCATTTGCCGTCCTTCTGATTGAAATCGGCATAGGCTGACGGACCCTTTTCGTGCAGGAATCTGGCGGCAGCGCGCACCTTGTTGACCGTCTCTTCGGCACTGCCCACATCGGCTTCGCTCGGTGCCGCGGCGCAAACCGCGCCGCAGGCCAGCAGCAATCCCATCAATCCCAATGTTGTTGCAAACTTCATCACACGTTTCTCCTTCTGCTGTTCAGAGGCATGGAACATCGGCCCTGGTCCCTACTCTTCGCGTCCAGCGGCGGGTTCCAAAGTCTCAACCAAATTAATTGATCCAGGGCTTGCCAACCGGAAGGACGTCCCGGCCAAACAAATCGGCATAGATGATGTGCGCCATGATGTACCACGCCATCGCTGCGGTCACCATCAGTTCATAGCCGGCCACCACGGTCAGGTCGGGATAGCCGAAGTGCGCCAGGTCGAGCAGAATGAAACCGATCAGCAACAGGGTGAAGGTCAGTGCCAGCGCGCTGCTGACGCGCATCGAACCAATCCACAGGATCACCGTGAATAGTGTCCAGGCGATCAGGAACCAGCCGACGTCGGTCTTGCTGGAGGTATAAATGTTGTAGTGGTTGCCAATCAGGAGCAGCACCAGCGCGATCCAGAAGCAGCCATACCCGGTGAAGGCGCAATAGCCGAAATTGTTGCCGGTCTTCATCTCCTGCAGCCCGGCGATCATCTGCGCCAGCCCCCCAAATATCAGACCCAGCCATACGACCGGACCCAATCCCATCCATCCCACGTTATGAAACTGCAACACCATGGTCGTCAGGCCGAAACCAGCCAGACCTACTACAGCCGGATTACCCAGCTTTTGCTCAGTCATGCACTACCCCCTTCATATTCATCGAGAATGCGGCCGGGCAAGGCCCCGACCGCCCATTTAACTGGCTTTCCAGGCCATATCGGATTCTGCCGGTGATGGTCCTGGAAGGCGGCGCGATTCTACAGACATCCTCCCTGTAATGGCAAATCGGCCGGGCGGGGAAACGCGTCGCAGCGTTCGGCGTGTGCTAGAATCGCCCCCCGCTTCAGTTCCCTTCCGTGATGTCCGCAACCTCCGTCCTCAACCCCCCGCAACGCGAAGCCATTCGCTACCTCGACGGCCCGCTGCTGGTTCTGGCCGGCGCCGGATCGGGAAAGACGCGCGTGATCACCGAAAAGATCGTTTACCTGATCGAGTCCTGCGGCTTCAGCCCGGACAACATCGCGGCGATCACCTTCACCAACAAGGCCGCGCGGGAGATGCAGGAACGGGTCAGCAAGCGGCTCGTCGGCAAGCCATCGCGGGGGCTGACGATTTCCACCTTTCATGCGCTCGGGGTGCGCATCCTGCGCGAAGAGGCGGGCGTTCTCGGCTACAAGCCGAGCTTTTCGATCCTCGATGCGACCGACTGCTTCGGCATCGTTTCCGAGCTTGCCGGCAGCGCCGACAAACTGGCCATCCGCAAGCTGCAGTCGCTGATTTCGAACTGGAAAAGCGCGCTGGTCTCACCCGACCTAGCGCGCAAGAAGGCCCGCAACGAGAGCGAAATTCTCGCCGCGAATGCTTTCGCAAGCTATTCGGCAACCCTGCAGGCATACCAGGCCGTCGATTTCGACGACCTGATCGCGCTTCCCGTGGCGCTCTTCGAGAACCACCCGGCAGTGCGCGACAAATGGCAGAACCGCCTGCGTTATCTGCTGATCGATGAATACCAGGATACCAACGCCAGCCAGTACCAATTGCTCAGGCTGCTGGCCGGAGCACGCGCCGCGTTTACGGCGGTTGGCGACGACGATCAGGCGATCTATGGCTGGCGTGGCGCCGACATCGCCAATCTGCGGGGGCTCCCGCGCGACTACCCGAATCTCAAACTGATCAAGCTCGAACAAAACTACCGCTCGACGGTACGCATCCTCAAGGCAGCCAACGCCCTGATCTCGCACAATGAAAAACTGTTCGACAAGAAGCTGTGGTCGGAACTGGGCCACGGCGATCCGATCACTGTCCATGTCTGCCAGGACAAGGAAAAGGAGGCCGAGTCGGTGGTCATGAAGCTGCAGGCGCACCGCTTTCAGCATCAGGGCGCATTCCGCGATTATGCGATCCTCTACCGCGGCAATTTCCAGGCCCGTGCCGTCGAGAAATTCCTGCGCCAGCAGCGCGTCCCCTACCTGTTGTCTGGCGGCCAGTCCTTTTTCGAAAAGGCCGAGATCAAGGACATCACTTCCTATCTGCGCCTGCTCGCCAACCAAGATGACGATCCGGCCTTCCTCCGCGCCATCGGCACACCCCGGCGTGGCGTCGGCAGCAGCACCCTGCAGGCGCTCGGCAGCTATGCCGGCGAACGCCGGATTTCACTCTTTGCTGCCGCTTGCGAACAAGGTTTCGTGCCGCGCGTTCAGGCACGCCAGCTGGCGCCCCTGCTCGAGTTCTGCGCATTCATCGAGCGCCTGAAGGCACGTGCCGGGTGCAAACCGGCGGGACAGGTGATCACCGCGCTGCTCACCGCGATCGCTTACGAAGCGTGGTTGTACGACCAGGATGATGCGCGCACGGCACAGATCAAATGGGGCAATGTCCAGGAATTCTGCGACTGGTTGAGCAGGAAGGGCGACGAAGACCGGAAAACGCTGCTGGACCTCGCCCAGACCATCGCACTGATCAATCGTCTCGACGAGCAGGACGCCGACATCGATGCCGTTCGGCTGTCGACCCTGCACGCCGCCAAGGGCCTGGAGTTCAAGCATGTTTTCCTGATCGGTATCGAGGAAGGCGTTCTGCCGCACCGCGATGCCGAAACCGAAAACCGCACCGAGGAAGAGCGCCGCCTGATGTACGTAGGGATCACGCGCGCCCAGCGATCACTGCACCTGAGCTATGCCGAAAAGCGCCAGCAGGGCCGGGAGGTGGTTCCCTGTCAGGCATCGCGATTCATCGCCGAAATGGGCAGCGACGACCTGCGCTTCTCGGGGGGCAGGAGCGAAACCGCACCGGACAGGATGGCCAACGCCGAACGCTTTTCAGCACTCAAGGCGATGCTGAACAAGGGAAAATAGTTTGGCTGTCGTGCGCCGGTTTGCCGGCGCACGACCTGACTCACCTGGAGAGACCCAGCAGGTGCTCGACCGCCGCCTTGACCTCGGCGTCGCTCAGGTCGGGATTACCGCCCCTGGCCGGCATCGCATTCTTGCCGTTGAGGGCACTCTTGACCATCGCCGCCGTGCCGGCGCCCATCCGTGCAGCCCAGGCCGCCTTGTCGCCCGCTTTCGGCGCGCCGGCTGCGCCGCTGGCGTGGCAGGCCATGCACACCGAGTTATAGACGGTGGCGCCGTCGCGCGGCTTGCCGTCGCTCTTCACCGCAGTGGCTTTCGCCAATTCCAGCTTCGCCACCGGCTGAATGCGGCCTTCCGGCTCATCACCGGCGCCCGCCGTGACGCGGCCTTTGCCGATCATGGAAAGCGGCCAGATGATGACGATCAGAACAACGGCAACAATGATGGTAATGATCAGAATCGCCCGTGAAGAGTCTTGTTGCTGAGCCATGCCAAATCCTTAATGATCTGAGGGTTGAATGGGCATTGTACCGCTGTTTGACGCCACTCAAAAGTACCGGAGAGTACTTGGGAGGCTGCGATCATTCTTTCACTCCGGCATCTGCGACACCGTCATCAACGTATTCAAACGTGCCAGTGCATCCGTAACGATGCGCCCCTGCGCCGCGATGCTCTCGATGATCTCACCCGGCGTGCGCTCGTCCGCGACCGTCACGGCATTCGGGTTGACCGCTTTCAGGTCGAACACGGCTGCGTCGATGGCGGCGGACTCGGCTTCGAGATCGCGAGCCGCTTTTTCCTGTTCGCGGATGTCCGCCTCCAGCGCCTCGATCTTTTTTTCATCGGCCTTGCCCTTCTTCAGTCGCTTGAGGTCTTCCTTCCGATCGATCACGGCTTCCTTGATGTCGGCGGCCTTGTCCAGCAGCGGCTGCATGGCCTCGCGTGCCTGGGCGCGGCGGGCGGGAAGTCCACCGTCCACGAATAGCGGCTGTCGCCGCTGGGCGTGTCGCGTTGGGCCAGTTGCCGGGCATAGCTGGGAAAAGGCTTGCCAGAGTTCTCCGCGTCGGCTTGCGAATCAGCCTGCAAATCGGCGGTGAGGATGGCGGGCAAGGCGTCATCGCCGAGCGCCTCACCGTCCTTGCCGAAGCCGAAGTGCGCCAGCGTCAGCGGCGTTTTCTTGCCCACTTTGACCCACGACAAATCGTAATACCAGATGCGTTCGGTCTTTTTGCCCTTGGTGAAGAACAGCAGATTGGTCTTCACGCCCGCGCCCGCCGTGGAGAACACACCACCGGGCAGGCTGACGATGGCCCACAGCGCGCATTCGTCGGTGAGCTTGCGCTTGGTCTCGACGAAGGCGCTTTCGTTGGTGCGGAACAGCAAGCCCTCATCGAGCACAATGGCGCAGGTGCCGCCCGGCGCGAGTTCAGCCAGAATGTCCTGAACGAACAGCACCTGCGTGGCGCCGGTCTCGAAGGCGAAATTCTTCTGCGCGTCCTTGCCCTCCTTGCCGCCGAAGGGCGGATTGGTCAGGATCACGTCGAACTGGGCGGGCGCGTGCTCGAACAACGCGGCGTAGGTGGCCCGGCGCGTCAGCGAATTACCGTGCCACAGGTTCGGCTGGTCGATGCCATGCAGCACCAGATTGGCCAGCGCAATGGGGAACACAAGGTTCTCCTTCTCGCGCCCGAAGAAGGTGTCGTGTTTGAGCCTTTCAATGTCCGTGCTGGCCGCCGCATTGCCCAGCTTGCGCACCATGTGCTCGTAGGCCACGGCGAGAAAGCCGCCGGTGCCGCAACACGGGTCATAAACCGTCCTGCCCAGCGACGGGTTCACGGTATGCACCATGGCGCGGATCACTTCGCGCGGGGTGAAGAACTGGCCGCCGTCGGAGTTCTTTTCGCCCATCTTCAGCAGCAGGTCTTCATACACCTGCGACAGCGTGAAGAAATGCGTGTCGTCGATGTGATCGATGCTGATCTCATGCACGCGATCGAGGATGTCGCGCAGGTTGGCCTCGTCATCCACGCGCACGCGCTCCACCGCCGTCATGATGCGGCCGATGATGCGCTGCTTCGGTGTCGCCACTGGATTCGGCAGATTCGTGCGCGGGTCCACATCCAGTGCGTGCAGGTGCGGCAACAATGTCTTGTTGATGAAGTCGAACAGCCGACCGTCACCGGCGGCAAAGAGCTCCTGGCGCTTCCAGCCCTGCGCTTTGCCGTCCGAGGTTTGCGGATGATCGGCCCGGTCCGACCATGGCGCGGCCCAGTCTTGCCAGCGGTAGGGCGCTTGCAGCGCGGGCGAGAACTCCGCGCCCAGCACCGCGGCCTGCTCCGCCTCGCGCGCTTCCTGCGCGTCGAGGATGCGCAGGAACAGAATCCACGTCAGTTCTGGCACGTATTGCAAGGCGCTGGCGCAGTTGGAGCGGCGCATCACGTCGCAGATGCTCTTGACGAAGGCCGAGAGCGATTGCGAGGACGCGATGGCCTTGGGTGGTTTTTCGGATGTCTGCAGGCGGGCCATGTTCAGTCAGTGTCCCCGGTCAATGTTGGTGTGTTTTGCAGATAAAACTCATGCAGCTTTGCCCGCAACAAGGCTTTGTCGGGCAGTTGGGTCTGGTATTCGGCGATCAGCGCGGGCGAAGTGCTCCGGCTCAGGGCGTACTCGACCACCTCGTCATCCTTGCTTGCGCACAACAGCACGCCGATGGCGGGGTTCTCGTGCGGCTTCTTCACGTCCCGATCCAGGGCTTCCAGATAGAAGTTCAGCTTGCCCAGATATTCCGGTTCGAAGCGTCCGACTTTCAGCTCGATGGCCACCAGGCTGTTCAAGCCGCGATGGAAAAACAGCAAGTCCAGCGCGAAGTCGCGCCCACCGACCTGTACCGGATACTCGCTGCCGACAAAGCAGAAATCACGCCCCAGCTCGATCAAAAAGTCCTTGAGCCGCGAGAGCAGGCCGCGATGCAAATCGGCTTCGGCATGACCTTGGGGAAGGTCCAGGAACTCAAGCAGATAGCTGTCTTTGAAGACGCTGGCGGCATCTGGGTGGATTTGTCGCGTCAGTGATGAGACTTTCGCCGGTGCCAGCACCGCACGCTCGAACAGCGCCGTCTTGAACTGCCGCTCCAGTTGGCGGCTGCTCCACTTCTCCTGCACTGCAGTGCGTAGATAAAACTCACGTTCTTCAGGGCGCTTGCTCTGGCTCAGGATGATGAGGTGATGCGTCCAGGGCAATTGTCTCAGCAGTGCCGAGACAATTTCAGGGTCGGGATAGGCCTCGTAAAACTGCCGCATCCGAAACAGGTTGGCGCGAGTAAAGCCGCGCAGACCAGGTTGCGTTTGGGCCAGATAGCGGGCCAGTTGATCCACCACGCCGTCGCCCCATTCCGAGGCGGCGATCTTGCGGCTGATGTGTTCGCCGATCTGCCAATACAGCTCGATCAGCGTGGTATTGACCGCCTGCACGGCGCTTTGCCGGGCGCTGGCGATCAATTGCGCGATAGTGGCGAAGTCGGTCGAATCGACCGTTTGGGGATCGGTAGTCATGGTGTTGCCTCTCCGTTGTTGAAGGCCTGGGCGAGGAGACGCGACGGCAGGCATTCGATCTCAGCCAGTTGCGCGGCGGCGGCTTGGGCGATGGTGTCAGTTTCGGCGAGTTGGGATTTTAGACGACTGACGATGCGGCGTTGGTCGGTAATGCCAGGCGCGCACAGCTGGAAGGCTTCCAACGTCGGCATATAGATGGTCTTGTGGGTCGCGCCGGTGGCGAGGTCGCGCAATTCCGTGCGCGACCGGATAAGCGCATGCATCAGAAACTCAGGCTCCAGTTCATCGCCACACACCCAGTTGGCGAAGTCCTGGCTGGTTGCCATCGGCGCAGCCATGAGGGTGACAAAGCCCACGGAGGCTGTCCGCGAGAAACACACCGTGCCACACGGCAGGATGCGCGCTGAAGAGTTGGCGATACCCAGGTCGTTGGTGCGAAGCTGGGTACTTTGCACCCACTGACCATCGAGAGCGCGAATTTCGGTCAGCGAAATCCATGATACGTCGCCACCCCACCATTCCGGGCGTTGTCGGCTGGGCGTGTGACCACTTTCCAAGCGTGCAATGTCGGTCAGCTTGCGCCATCGCCAGCCATCTGGAGCGTCCTCGAATTGCGGCGGAACGGTGACAGGAACCACATGGCAAAATGCCTCACGGTAAACCGCTGCGCGCAAGACGTCCGCCTCTTGTACCTGCACCTGCGCCGCCTGCCGCGCGATTTCCACTTCGGCCAGTTGGGCTTTCAGGCGGGCGGCGATTTGGCGTTGTTCGGAAAGCGGAGGAAACGGTAAAACGATTTCTTCCAGATCGCCTCGCGATAGGCCGGGAACAGTTGCGCCAACCGCTCTTTCCTGAAAATACGACAATTGCGCTTGAAGGAAAGCTGCAAGATAGTTCGAGTCAAGTCGCGTGGAGTCGCTGCGGACAGCCATGATCTGGCGGCCGATGGCGGCTTTTGTATCCGGCGCAAAGTTAACCTTTCCTACACCCGCGCCCTTTACCGTAACCAACACATCGCCTGGCTCACAGATTGCCTTTGGCGTTTCCGTCCATCTCGAAATCACCGGTTTATCTAATCCAAAATCTGATGGCCCTGTCAGATAGCCGATGCCCTTTCCCGATGTGTTGTGCTGGCCATCGAGCAGGTGTTGACCGGATACAACTTGAGCGACTTCGCGCAGTTCGACCTCGCTCATACCCCAAACAACCTCATCTTCGCGTCCCGCATCACCTGCACCGGCTTGCCCAGCGCCCGCAGCGCCTCCAGCCCGCCGGCCCGCGCGATTTCCGGCACGGCCCACAGTTCCTGCTTTTCCAGGGCATCGGTGCCGCCCTGCGCGAACTGCGTGCCCAGGCCCTTGAGCACGATGGCGGATTGGGGGTCCATGCCCGCGAACCACGCGGCGTTAGCGCTCACGTATTCCGCACCGCGCTCGGGCCTTTTCAGCGCGCGGGCGTTGTAGCCATATTTTCCGAACACATCGAACAAATCGAACTCGTCCATCTGCTCGGCATCGCGCACCAAATCCGGAACGTAGTGATCGCCCAGCAGGTGGTCGATCAACTGGCGGCGCTTTTTCGCTTCGATCCACAGCGCGCGAAAGTCGTCGAGGTTGTGCGCCTCGGCGAGTACACGGGCGATGACCTCGCGCCGATAGTCGTCCACCGGGATTGGCGTGGCGACACCGCCACGGTTAGCGAGGATGAAGCGGCCCTGGGCGTTGACGATGACATCGTATGGTGCGCGGATCTCGGCGACGTGCGACCCCTCGCCCTCGCCCGCGTCACCACCGCCGCCACCGTCACCGCCATCACTTCCGCCCCCGCCGCCAGGGTGCGGCGGCTGGGTGATGAAATCCACTCCGAACAGGTCGGTGACACCGGTGTAGTCGTAGAGCCAGAACTTGTATTTCTGCGTTTCTTCGTGGATGCGCGTGCCGCGCCCGACCATCTGGTAGAACTTGATCGCCGATTGCAGGTAGCGGAAGAACACCACGGCGTTCAGGCGCTCGATGTCCACGCCGGCTTCCAGCAAATCCACGGTGCAGGCGATGAAGGAGCGCTCGCCTGAGCCGCGCATGACTTCGATCTTGTCCGCGCCACCGCTGGCGGTGCATTTGAAGGCGTAGTCGTCCTTGCGCGGCTGGCCTTTTTGCTTACACCACTGGGCGTAGAGCTTGTTCATCTGCATCGCCACGCGGTCGGCATGCAGGTCGCGGGTGCAGAAGATGATGACTTTCTGTTCTGGCCCGCCGTTTTCGCACAAGAGCCTGAACAGGTCTTCGCACATTTTCGGCGTGCGCAGATCGATGAACAGTTCGTCGTCAAAGTCCTTGCTGGTGTATTCCTTCCGGGTGAGGTCTTCCTCGGCGAGCGGCTTGCCGGTCTTGATGTCCCTGACGCCCGCTTTGAGGATTTCCTCGCGGGTGAAGATGCGTGCATCGATGTCGGCCTTGCGCTTGACGATTTCGCAGGCGGCCAGGTAACCGTCTTCTTGCGCCTGCGCCAACGTGTATTCGTACACGGGTTCGCCGAAATACTCGACGTTGTGCGCGGTGATCGCATCGTCTGCGGCGATGGCAGCCTCGACGTCCTTCGATTTCTTTTCGTTCTTCGGGACTTTGAGCTTGCGCGGCGTGGCGGTCAGGCCGATGTGGATGGCATTGGGGTTGCGCGTCAGCGCCTGTGACCACTTGCCCCATGCCGAGCGGTGGCATTCGTCGATGATGATGACGCTGAAGGAATCCTCGCCGTAGTGATCGGTGAGGAAGCTGCCGTCGCCGTTTTCGTCGATGCCCAGCGTCTGGTAGGTGGCGATGTGGATGCGCGCATTGGCGGCGGCATTGTTGACAGCACCGTGGCCGCGCTCGCCACGTCGTTCGGTTTCCACGATGCGGGCATTGCCGCCGAAGGCGGCCTTGAGCCTGGTGTAGGCCTGCTCGCGCAGCTCGTCGCGGTCGCACAGGAACAGCACGGGCTTGGGCAATAGACCCGCTTGCGCCATGCGCCATAGCAGGTTGGTGGCGATGATGGTCTTGCCCGCGCCGGTAGCGAGCGTGAGCAGCACGCGTGGCCCATGCCCAGATGGCGGTCCCGCCTGTCGTGCCAGGATGATCTTCTCGAAGGCGGCGCGGATGGCCGCGTCCTGGTAATAGCGTGTGGCCGACCACGCCGGGCTGTCGGCCTGGAACAACAGCGCGGCATCGATTGATGCCAGATCCACGCCCTTGTCCTTGGCGTAACGCGCGCACAAGTCGGGATGTGACGGGAAATCTTCCAGCGGATGCGGGCCGGTCTGGATGCCGCTGGGCTTGTCGAAATCGCCGTAGAGGTGGCCGTTGCTGGCGAAAACGTACAGCACGTCAAAGCGTGTGCAGTCCGCATAGCCCTTGGCCTGCTCCATGCCCTTGAGCGGGTCTTCGCTTTCTCGCTTGGCTTCCAGCACGGCGACCGGCAGCGGCTTGGGCATGTCGCCCACCTGCACGCACAGCAGATAATCGGTTCGCCCGCCCCGCTTGCTGCGGCGGCCCTTCGGCCCGGCCGGCTCGACCGGAGCGGGGGTTTCCAGCCGGATGCGCTGCGGGTCGTCGTACCCCTTGCGGCGCAACACCGGATCGATGAGGTGAAAGCGGGTTTCTTCTTCGTTGAATGCCACTGTCGCCCCCTCAGTCCTGATCCTTGTGTTCGTCGGCGCCGCCCGCGCGCACCCACGCATCGACTTCCGATACCTTGAACTTCCACAAGCGCCCGACGCGGTGCGCGGGCAGGGCCTTGCGGTCGATCCAGCGGTAGATTGAATCGCGCGTGACCCCCAGATGCGCGGCCATCTGGTCCACGGACACCCACGGTTCAGCAGTCATGGCAGCGCTCCAGTAGCAGGGATTTGGGTAGCATAAAGTCGGTTTAAATCGTAAACAGTGTAATTTATCAGCTTGGCCGGTCGCAGGCGAGCACCTGATCCGTGGGGGTGAGAATGAAAGTGAGGGTCGAAGTGCCTTGTTCGACCGAGATGCGTTGACATCGGTGATCACCCCTCCCTCTTGCGGGGGGAGCCTGTCGGTCCCTCACAACACTTTCATTCACACCTCTTACACCTGCAATCTGCCAGAATAACCAGTCATTTCGAGATAGCCGCGACCGCTGAGGCTGCCTTCGACCCTGACCAGCCCTTCCCAATACACCACCGGCGCCGGCCGGCTGGTGGACAGTTCCTGATCGTCGAGCACCGGCAGCGTCCGCAGCGTGTGCTCGCCGCAGCGGATTTCCAGTTGCACCGGATAACTGGCGCCGCTACGCGGGGACGACCAGCGGCGTAGCGGCGTGAAGCGGACGGCGTCCGACCCGAACTGGCGCAGGTGGCCGGCGGCGTCGCGCCAGGTGGCATGCGCGAAGCGTGTCTGTCCCTGGGCATCGCGCATGCGGAAGGCCATCAGCGCACCCCCGTCGGCTAGGTTGATTCCCAGCCAGTCCCAGCCGACTGCACCATCACCGAGATAGGCGGTTGACCATTCGTGATCGAACCAGGCGCGGCCGCTGACTGCCTGCCGCCGACCGTCCTGCACCAGTTCTCCGGCGACCAGCAACTGCGGCCAGCTCACGTAGTAGCTCGCCGACTCCGGTCCGTGCCCCTTGCGTGAATAACCGTTCTCGCCCTGCAGCAGCAGCGGCTGCGACGGCGTGAGGGTCAGGTCGTACGAGAACTGCGGGCTCTGCATCTGCAGTCGGAACACTTCGCCCGCGCTGCGCTGCTGCCGAAGCATGCGCCAGGCGCCGATCGAGACATCGCAGTCGAGACGCGAAAAGCCGGCGCCGAGATCGGCGCGCGCGG
Organism: Candidatus Accumulibacter cognatus; assembly: GCF_000584975.1. Taxonomy (NCBI): domain Bacteria; kingdom Pseudomonadati; phylum Pseudomonadota; class Betaproteobacteria; genus Candidatus Accumulibacter; species Candidatus Accumulibacter cognatus. The sequence continues at coordinate 14,926 of NZ_JDST02000077.1, forward strand.
CCCGTTCGGCGTGCCACAGCCGCTCGCCGGGGACGGTCAGTGCGGCGTGCGCGAAGAGAATCTGACGCGCGGCCAGCGGCGAGCGCAGTGTTTCGGCGCGACCGGTCCGGCTGCGGAAGAAGGTGAGCTGAAAACCGGTGTCTGGCCTGGGCGAATCCAGCGCGCCGGTCACGTACCACCATTCGGTCCGGAAATCCGGATGCGCGCCGTGATCACGCGGAAATTCGAGCCGGCGTCCGGGCGTTACCGGCGGGTAGGCGACCGGCTTCTCGACTGCCGCGGCACGCGCCAGCAGCGGTAGCAGCAAGGGCGTGCCCAGGAAGTGGCGGCGGCGCATCGGCGGTGCTTACTGGGCGCTGGCCAGGACCTGCGCCACCGGCAGCCGCGTCGCCTGACGCGCTGCAAAGTGGCTGGCAAGCACGGCCGCGGCCAGCGTCGCCCCGGCGCCTACCAGCAGGGCCGGCCAGGGAATGTGCAGCGACATTCGCCAGTGAAAGGCCTGCGGGTTGATGACCTGGGTCAGGATGCTACCGATCGCGATGCCGCAGGCGAGTCCGATCAAGAGGCCAACGGCGGCGATCAGCGCGCCTTCGAGTATCACCGCGCGGCTCAGCATGCGGCGGCTGAAACCGAGCGCGCCGAGCGTTGCCAGTTCGCGTTCGCGCAAGCAGACGCTGGCGGCGAGCGTCACCGCCAGCCCGAACAGTCCGATCAGCATCGCTGCAGCTTCGAGCGCGTAGGTCACGGCAAAGCTCTTGTCGAAAATCGACAGGCTCAACCGGCGAATCTCGGCCGCGTCGGCCACTTCAAATCCGTACTGGCCGGTGTAGGGCGCGAGCCAGGCAATGGCAGCGGCTTCCTGGCCGGGCCGCGGCCACAGTGCGAGGTCGGTGGGCTGGAAATCGCCGCCCAGGCGCTGGTAATCGTCACGGCTGATCGCGATCGCGCCGAACTGCCGGGAATAGTCGCGCCAGACGCCGCCAACGAAGACTTCGATGGCGCGTCCGAGCAGCGGCAGGCGCAAGGTCTGACCTGGCGTGATGCGGTAAATCTCGTGCAGCGCTTCGCTGATCCAGACCACGGCGATGCCGCCCACCGGTGGCGCCAGCACCGGCCCGGTGAATGGCAGGCGCGCTTCCGGATGGCTGCGCTCTATCTCGCGCACCAGCAGCGCGACGTTCGGCCGCTGCGGGTCGATGGTCAGCGAGGCCTGCGCGCTCTGCTCGACACGAGCGAACGGCGCATCGGGCCGGGTCAGCGCAGCGAGCAGCTCCTGCGGCAAGGGCGTGGACTTGCTGCGCAGATACAGCGGTGCCGGCAACACCTCGTCCAGCCAATGGTCTACGGCGACGCGAAAGCTCGACACCATGATCACCATGCTGGCGGTCAGGGCGAAGCTGACGATCAGACCGCTCGCCGCCACCTGCGCCATCAGCGGCGCCTGCGCGACATTCTGGATGGCGATCCGTTGCGGCGCCGGCAAACTGCGCCGGGCGAATCCGCCAAACACGTTCTGCGTGAGCAGCGGCGCACTGGCGATGCCGATCACCAGGACCAGGGCAATGGCCGTATAACCGGCGAGCGGCAGCTCGAAAAGCGGTGGCAACTGCGTCAGGGCGACCGCAGCCAGCACCAGCAATACCGGGAGCAGGCGCCTGACACGCCGCGCATCGTCGGCCGGCGGGCGTTGCGCGAAACCGATTTTCAGCGCTTGCGCCAGCGGCTGCACGCGGTTCAGGTGCGCCGGGTAGAGCGCGCCGGCGAGGCTGGCGGTGCAGCCGAGCGCCAGAAAGATCAAGGCGGGCAGCATTTGCGGAACGATCCGCGGCGCACTGCCCGCGAAATAACCGCCGCCGAGGTCGCCACCGAGCAGTTGCGTGAAGGCCAGCGCCAGCGCGTAACCGAGCGTCAGGCCGAGCAGCGAGCCCGGTACGCCGATTGCGAGCCCTTCGAGCAGGACCTGCAGCAGGCGCAGGCGTGGAGAGAGACCGAGCACGCCAAGCAGTGCAAACTGTGTCGAACGCTGCGCGACCGCCGTCAGTTGCGTCGCAAAGACCAGGAAGGCACCGGTCAGCAGGGCGACCAGCGCCAGCACGTTGAGGTTGACACGGTAAGCACGCGACAGGTTGGAAACGCGCGCACTTTCGTCGTTGGGGGCACGCAGCAGCAGGTCGGTCGGCAACCGTTCTGCCAGCGCCGCCCGCCAGCTCGCCGGGTCGGTCGCAGGCGCGAGGCGCACGCGACCCTCGCTGACGGCGTTGGCTGGTCCGAAGTGTTCCTGCACCCAGGCGATGTCGGCGACCAGCAACAGGTCGTCGGGTCCGGTGCCTGGCAGGTCGCCGGCAATCGTCGTGGCCCAGTGCTGATCACCACGCCGCAGCGTCACCGCCGCCCCAGCCGGCAGCCCGAGCTGGCCGAGCAGCGCCGGTGAAACATAGACACCGCCGTCGAAGAGGCTGCCGGCGATGCGATCGCTCTGGCGTGGCAGCAGCTTTGGCATCACCGCTGCGGCGCTGAACACATCGAGGCCGATCAGCCGCACCGGTGTGCGCGCCGGTTCAATGCGCACGCGCGTTTCGATCACCGGCGCGATGACCAGTACCGCCGGGTCGCGGGCGATGTCGTTGATGGTTTCCAGGGGAACGCTGCCGGCACTGTTGCGGGCGGCGAGCAGCGCATCCGGGTCGCCCTGCACGGTCTGCATGGCGCGCGCGAAATCGGCCAGTGCGGCGTCGTTGATCAGGTGGATCGCGTAGCCGAGCGCGACCCCGAGGGCGATCGCCAGCATCGACAACAGCGTCGCTGCGCGGCGTGTGCGGAACTGCGCGCGGATCAGCCACCAGGCCAGCGTGGTCATTTCAGGCCGTCCGGCGTCAGCGTCAGGATGCGGTCACAGCACTGCGCAAGCAGCTGCGAATGGGTGACGATCAGCGCGCTGGCCTGCTGCTCGCGGACTCTTTCGAGCAGCAGCGACAGCACCTCGCCGGCGGTGCGCGGATCGAGGTTGCCGGTCGGCTCGTCGGCCAGGATCAGCGCCGGCTGGTGCACCAGCGCGCGCGCAATCGCCACCCGCTGCAGCTCGCCGCCCGACAGCGACGCCGGCCAGCGTTCGCCGAAACCGGCCAGTCCGACGCGTTCGAGCAGCGCCTGCGTGCGAGCTGCGTGTTCGCCGGCCGGCACGCCGCAAAGCAGCAGCGGCACGCTGATGTTCTGCGCCACATTCAGCGTCGGCAGCACATGAAATGCCTGAAAGACGAAGCCGATGTGCCGCGCCCGCAGCGCCGCCCGGGCAGTTTCATCGAGCCGGACGATGTCCAGGGCCTGCGAGCCAATGCAAATCGCGCCGCGGTCGGCGCTCTCGAGGCCGGCGATGCAGTTCAGCAGCGTGCTCTTGCCTACGCCCGATTCGCCGACCAGGGCCACGATCTCGCCTGCCGCGATGCGGAAATCGAGCGCACCGAACAGCGGCCGGCTGGCTCCTGGGTAACGCTTGGAAAGACCGCTAACGGTCAGCATGTCCGTGCAGGCCGGTCATGATCCCTCACTATGTCGAACAGGACCAGTCCACCTTGCGGTGTGGCAGCAGGTAGTTGAGTTCTTCAACGGAGCGATCCTGCAGGCGCAGAGGACGCTCGATGGTCACCACATCTTGCATTGCGAGATCGGCGATGATCGCCTGGTGGCGAGGTACCTCGGGCGCATAGATCATCACCTTGGGGGCGAGCGGCTTGCTGACGGGCGCCGAGCCCACGACCGTGCCGATCTGGCCATCGCTGAGCTGTACGATGGAGCCGGGTGGATAGACCCCCATCGCGCGCACGAAAAGTTGCAACAGGCCGCTATCGAAGCCTTTCTGATCCCTGGACCACATCGTCGCCAGGGCTTCCGCCGGACCGATGGCCAGGCGGGGTTCGCCCGGATTGACCAGCGTATCGAAACGGTCGGCAATGCCGACCATCCGCGCCGTCAGAGGGATCGCGTTGCCCATGAGGCGATCGGGGAAACCGCTGCCATCGCAGCGTTCGTGATGGGACAGGATGGCATCCAGTATCGGTGGCGACAGCGCACCGGCCTGCAAGGCCTCGTCGTAGCCATTGCGGCAGTGCGCCCGGAAGAACTTTTCCTCGTGGCGGTTGCGCGCGGGGTTGCGCAGGATCGACGGAGTAATCAGTCGTGCGCCGATGTCATGGAGCAACGCACCGGTGCCGAGTACGCGCAGGGCCTGCTCGGACAACCCTGCCTGTTTGCCGAGCAGCAACGAGAGGGTCATCACCGATAGCGCATGCACCGCCTGTCTGTCGTTCCGCGCCTTGTCGACGACCAGCACGAAGGCACTGTCCGGGTCGGAGAATAGCGCGGTGGTCGATTCCTCGCAGATCCGGGTGAGATCCTTGACCGATTGTCGGGGACTGGTACCGAAATTCCGGATGGCGCTGCTCACCGTCGCTGCGGCTTTGTGATGAAGCTGTCCGGCCTTGACCAGCCGTTGCCGGAGTCCCTCCATCATCCGCTCGCGTTCACGGCTGGCGTCCATGCGAGCGGCTTCCAGCGCGGCCAGGGATTCCCGTTCTGCCTGAGCGGCCAGCTCCGCATCGTGGTCGACCGCCGCAACCTCCTGGAGCGGCCGTGGCGGCACCTTGCAGCGCGCCGGGTCGCAGAACAGTTGCGGCAGTTTCATCGCGGCGATCAGACGCACCTGCTCTTCATTCTCGATCACAAAGGAACTGAACATGAACTGGTGCTTGACCCACGACACCGGCAGACGGACATGCACGCCTGGACGCAGTTGCGATGCGTCGATACGGATCTCCCCCTCCTGCGGGGTCGCTTCGTCCGGGTTTGAAGACAAATCGCGCCCTCCTCTGCAATATGGCGTCACTCGGGTGGTAAACGGCAGTCGCAACTATAGGCCAGTTGGACTCGTCTGGCCGGCGATCATTCACATGGCAATCACATCAGCGACCCACGAATCATGACCCCTGGCCATTGCGCGGCGCCTAGCGGATCACGGCCGTTGCGCCATGTAGGACCAGTTGATCTTGCGGCGCGGCAGCAGGTAATCGAGTTCCTCTGGCGGGCGTTCCTGCAGGCGCAAGGGGCGGTCGACCTTGAGCTCGTCGTCGCTCGAAAGATCGATGATGATCGACTGGCGACGCGGCACCTCGGGGGCGTAGATCATGACCTTCGGCGAGAGCGGCTTGCCGGCGGGCGCCGAGCCGACGACGGCGCCGATGCGGCCGTCGCTGAGTTGCACGATTGATCCCGGAGGATAGACGCCCATCGCCCGCACGAAGAGTTGCAGCAGAGCCGCATCAAAATATTTCTGCTCGCGTGTCCACATCGTCGACAGGGCTTCTGAAGGGGACAGCGCGCGCCGCGTGTCGATCGGGCTGACGAGATTGTCGAAGCGGTTGGCAATCGCTACCAGCCGTGCCGACAGGGGAATTGCGTTGCCGCTCAGGCGATCCGGAAAGCCGCTACCGTCGTAACGCTCGTGGTGGTGCAGGATGGCTTCGAGCAAGGGCGGCGTCAGGTTGCCGGCACGCATTGCCGCGTCGTAGCCGGCACGGCAATGCGACTGATAGATTTGTTCCTCGTATCGGTTGCGTTCGTTGTTGCGCAGAATCGAAGCCTTGATCGCGAGCTTGCCGATGTCGTGCAGCAGTGCACCGATGCCGAGCGAGTGCAGGGCCTGTTCCGGGATTTTTGCCTGTTTGCCGAGCAGTAGCGCCAGGGTCATGACCGACAGCGAGTGTGCGGCATGACCGTCATCGTGCGCCTTTTCGGCAATCAGCACGATCGCGCTATCGGGATCGGCGAGTAGCGCCGTGGTGGTGTCCTTGCTGACCCTGGCGACCCGTTCGACCGCCTCGCGGGGATGGAGCAGGAAGCCCTGGATGGCGCCACTGACTTCCCTGGCAGCGCCGAGGTAGTGTTGCTGCGCCTTGTCGAGGCGTTCCCTGAGTTCGCTCATGACTTGCGCACGCGCACGCTTCTCGGCCATGCGCCGTGCCGCCAGCGCCGCCAGGCGATCCTTTTCGGCAGCCACCTCGGGATCGCTACCCGGCTGTTCCTCCTGTCGGAGCAGCGGTGGCACCTTGCAACGCGTCGGGTCGCAGAACAGTTGCGGCAGCTTCATCGCCGCGATCAGCCGCGCCTGTTCTTCATCCGCAATGACAAAGGAGTTGAACATGAACTGGTGCTCGACCCAGGGCACCGGCAAACGGACGTGCACCCCCGGACGCAGTTGCGAGGCATCGATGCAGATTTCCCCTTCGTTCGGGGTGACGGCATCCGGAGCGGGCGACATGTCTTTAATGTGGCAGTCGCATCAGCGACTCACGAAACTCCCCCCTCCACTGGTGGGAGAAGGGTCGGGGCTGAGGGAAACGGTCACGGCTTTCATCCATCCGGTGTGTCTCAAATCGCCATGGCCGTTAGCGGCCGGCCGGCACGGCCCGCAGGGCGGCCAACAGCTTCTGTCCAGGACGGCCATCGACGGTCAGGCCAAGACGTTTCTGTTCGGCCAGAATAGCCTGACGCGAGTTGGCGCCGATCATGCCGTCGATTTCGCCGATCGGGTAGCCACGGCCGGCGAGAAGCGTTTGCAGCTCACGGCGTTCACTCCGCGACAAACCGGGGTCATCGGTCGGCCAGGGGGTGACGAAAACCTTGCCACCCTTGATCCGGTCGGCGAGATGGGCGATCGCCAGGGCATAGCTTTCGGCAGCGTTGTAGCCGTAGATCGCGTCGAAATTGCGAAATACCAGGAACGCCGGTCCGCGCGGACCCGCAGGGAGGAGGAGTCCGGCAGCGGCATCCGAGGTGACGATCGGCTGCCCGTCGGCACGGCGGATACCGCGCCCAATCCAGGACGACAGCGGCCGCTTGTTGCCGCGTCCGGATACGCTGGTGTCGAAACCGGCCGGCAGCACGACCTCGTAACCCCAGGGCTCGCCCTGGCGCCAGCCAGCCTTGTGCAGGAAGTTGGCGGTCGACGCGAGCGCATCGGGGACGCTGTCCATGAGGTCGCGCTTGCCATCGCCATCACCATCGACGGCCAGGCGCAGGAAGGTCGAAGGCATGAACTGGGTATGGCCGAAAGCACCGGCCCACGATCCCACCAGCCGATCCGGCGCGATGTCGCCGCGGTCGAGAATCTTCAGCGTGCTGAGAAATTCGCCACGGAAATAGGCCTGCCGACGCCCGAAGCAAGCGAGTGTGCCGAGCGAGGTGAGCAGCGGGCGCTTGCCGAAGTTGCGCCCGAAGTTGCTCTCGACGCCCCAGACGGCAATCACCGTATCCCCATCGACCTGATAGCGCTCGGCCGACGCGGCCAGCGTGCCGGCCCATTTCTCACGCATTGCCAGCGCATCTGCAACCCGTTCATCGTCGACCAGGCTAGCCAGGTAATCCCAGATCGGTGTCCGGAACTCGGGTTGATAGTCGAGGAATTCAAGAACGCTCGGGTCCGGCGTCAGGCCGCTGGTCAGGCGATCGAAGGCGGCGGTCGAAACGCCCTTCGCCGCAGACTCGGCGCGCAGCGTCGCCAGGCAGGTGCTGAAACGTTCGGCGGATACCTGGGCAGCGGCAGTGGAGCTGAGCAGGGTCAGGTAAAGAGCGAAACTGATGGGTTGCATGGCGAGATTCAAGGGTCTACCGCTGGTCTGGGCTGGTGATTGGAGGATGCCGGAAGGTTGGCCGTTGGTCGGTGGCGGGTTGATGATCGCGTCTCGTATTCGGCGTCTCCGATGATTTCGCCATCGATCACACGGCCGCCCGGTGCCGGCTGCGGCTGGCTGGACTGCGTCTGGTTGCGCAGGGGTTCGTCGGAATGCCCGCGCAGGTAGCGGGTTTTCCACTTGAGGCAGGCAAGGACCAGCAGTCCAACGGCCAGCAACACGGCCAGTACCAGCAGTGAAAACATCAAGGCGGCGACCAGCAAGAGCGCGCCAACCGCGATCGTAATCAGCCTGCCGAAGAAGCCTGAACCGGGTACCGCCAAGCGCAGACTGGAAAAGGGAGGGTCGTTGCTACTCATCGAAGTCCTGGTGGTGATGTTCGGTAAGAAAATGCGTTGCCCCCATTGTACGGGGTGAGGGGCGCTCGGGCCAGATTGCCAGCGACGGTACGTGACGCACGTGGCAGCCTTTGCGGACAAGGCAAAAGAAACGGCCCGCACAGAGGGGGGCTGGGCGGGCCGGTGATACCATCGCCGCGACGCTCCAGGGGGAGGGAGGGGAGGAGGGGGGAGGGCCTCGGCGACAGGATCAATACTACAGATAAAAACGGAGCGGATCTGTGCAGTATTTATCGTTTTGTGTCACAAAGTGTACGGATGGGCGGTCATGAATCATCCATGCGTACATGTTGAAATCTGGATCCCGGCAATCGCCGGAAGCATACTGGCCTGATTCCTGGCCTGCTTGCGCACACGAAGCAATCACTTACTGCTGGAGCAGCAAGGGAGTGGCGGCGCCAGCAAAGAGCCTGCCCAGTAATTGCCGCTCCTTGCGCTCGATCGAATCGAGAAACTCGGTGGCCGGCCCCATGCCGCGGAAGGCATTGAAGCCGCGTTCGAGAAACGCCTGCAGGTCGCCAAGTCCGGCCAGATGCGCCGGGCCGCGCATCAGCTTGAGCATGCCGTTCAGCAACGGCTTCCTGGCCAGCCTGTCCAGCGCTTCGCCGATCTCGCGAATCAGCACGATCTGGCGCAGGCGCTCCGGCTGACAGCCGACCGCCCGGTAGGCTGCGGCATAGGCATCTTCGTCGATGCGGTCGATCACTCCGCGCCGACAGAGAACGCCGACCATCGCCGAGTCGAGCAGTTCCGAGATCGCATCGAGTTCAACGGCCAGGGCAACGGTGCGCAGTGCCGAACCAGGCAACATCTTGATCAGCAGCGGCAGAATACGCTCGACCTCTTCGTCGCGGCTGCTGAAGTCCTTCGGACCATAGAGGTCGGAGAGAAAAAACTGCGCGGCGTCTCCGAAGCGCGCGCTGGCCAGCAGTTCGGCATGTGTACGGGCCAGTCGTCCGGCTTGCCACTCGCGCAGGCGCAAGCGATCATGCGCCGCTGCAGGCTCGCTGTTGGCTTTCTGGCGCAGGGACTTCGCCACTTGCAGGTGCTGCCGCAAGGCAGCGGCGCTCTGTTGTTTTTCGATCGAGATCGTCAAATTGTCCATGGCTCCCGATTATGCTCCGGCGGACTCGGTCTGTTTAGAGAGCTTCCCCTAACGGGCAGCGCTTGCAGCGCTTAGACTGCTATCCGACAGAACCCTGAAAAGGAGCGGCAAATGCCTCATCCCGATACCCTGGCAAGGCGCTTTTCCCGTTTGCAGGCGGCTGCACGCAACGATCCGCACCCCGGACGGGCACTGCGCGAGCGTCGCCTGAAGGCGCTCGATCGGCTTCTGCTCGACAACGAACCAGCGATTGCCGACGCAATAGGTCGCGATTTTGGCCATCGGTCGGCAGCCGAAACGCGCCTGCTCGAGCTTTTTCCAAGCCACGCAGCAATCTGCCATGCGCGCCGCCACCTGCGGCGCTGGATGCAGCCGCAGACACGTTCGGTTTCGCTGTGGTTTCAGCCCGCTCGGGCAGAAGTACGTTATCAGCCACTCGGTGCCGTCGGCATCATCGTTCCCTGGAACTACCCGATTTTTCTCGCTGCTGCGCCACTCAGCGCGGCCCTGGCGGCCGGCAACCGGGCTTTGATCAAGATGTCGGAAATCACCCCGGCAACCGCATCGCTGTTTGCCGAACTGGTCGAAAAATATTTCGCCGATGATGAGTTGTCCGTAGTCGAAGGTGACGTCAATGTGGCCAGGGAATTCTCGCAGCTTCCCTTCGACCATCTTTTGTTTACCGGTTCGACGCCGGTCGGTCGCCAGGTGATGCGCGCCGCATCGGAAAACCTGACACCAGTGACGCTCGAACTTGGCGGCAAGTCACCAGCGATCATCGGCCCGGCGCTGGCCCCTGCCGACTTTGCGCACGCCGTCGAGCGGATCATCATCGGCAAGTGCCTCAACGCCGGGCAGACCTGTATCGCTCCCGACTATGTGCTGCTGCCAGCCGGACAGGAACAGGCATTCATCGAGCAGGCGCGGCGTGTCGTCGCCGCCTGCTATCCCGATCTCGAAAAGACTGCAGACTATTCGACGATCGTCGATCAACGCCAGTACGCGCGCCTGTCGGCTTACCTTGAAGAAGCCAGGACGTCGGGAGCGACGATTGTCGATCTGGCAGCAGATACCGTCGCCGATCCGGTCAGGCGCCGTCTGCCGCCAATGGCACTGCTCGGGGCCGAGGACGGCTTGCGCGTGATGCAGGAGGAAATCTTCGGCCCACTGCTGCCGCTACGGCCCTATCGTGATCTCGACGAAGCGATTGCCTTCGTCAACGGCCGGCCGCGACCGCTGGCGCTGTATTACTTCGACAGCGAATGTATGCAGATAGAACGTATCCTAGACGAAACGGTCTCCGGGGGCGTGACGATCAACGACACCATCCTGCATATTGCGCAGGACGATCTGCCTTTCGGTGGCGTCGGGCCGAGCGGCATGGGTTGCTATCATGGTTTCGCAGGCTTTGAAACCTTCTCCGTCAGGAAGAGTGTTTTTCGGCAATCACGATGGTCCGGCATCGGTCTGTTCAAACCGCCTTACCGCCGCTTGTTCGAACACTTGACGAGGATCCTCCTGCGATGATTCTGTCCCGTCGCCAATTCATCAGGACCGGTCTTGCCGGCAGTCTCTTGCTCTCGCTCTCCGGTTGGCTGAACGCTGCCGGAGCACGCCGCCTGAGCATTGCCGAGCGCGAGATGCTCGGCGCGCTGTGCAACGCGATGCTTGAAGGAATGCTGCCAACAGACCCTACGCTGCGCCGCCGGCTGGTGGCCCTGACCGTCGATGGCGTCGCCATCGAGGTGGCCGGGCTTTCGCTGGCTGCCCAGAAGGAAGTCGGCGAGTTGTTCGGCCTACTGGTGCTGACACCAGCGCGGCTGCTGCTGGCCGGCGTCGGCCAGCCATGGCATGCGGCCAGCGTCGCCGAGGTCAGCGAATTCCTGCAGTCCTGGCGGACCAGCCGCCTCAGCCTGCTGCAGACGGCCTATGGGGCACTGCACGACTTGACCTTCGGAGCCTGGTACGCACGCCCCGACACCTGGGAGGCCATCGGTTATCCAGGTCCACCACAGGGGTATTTCTGATGTTCGATCCGATCAAGGACGGGCTGGCTTCCGGCTGGAAGCACATCGACTCATCGACGCTTGCCAGGGGCCAGACCCTGGAATTCGATGTGGTCATCGTCGGCACCGGCGCGGGTGGTGGCGTCACGGCCGACATCCTCAGCGACGCCGGCCTGCGCGTCGTGCTCGTCGAGGAAGGACCCCTGCGCTCGTCGAGCGACTTCAAGATGCGCGAGGCCAACGCCTATCCCGATCTGTATCAGGAATCCGCCTCTCGCAAGACAGCCGACAAGGCGATCAACATTCTGCAGGGACGCTGTGTCGGCGGTTCGACGACAGTTAACTGGACCAGCAGCTTCCGCCCACCGGCCGATGTATTCGAATTCTGGCAACAGCAGTTCGGCTTGCGGCAACTCAGCGCCGAATCGATGAGTTCCTGGTTCGCGGTGATGGAGCACAAACTGTGGGTGCGCCCCTGGGATACGCCGCCCAACCCGAACAATCAGGTGCTGGTGACTGGCAGCGAGAAGCTGGCGATTCCCGTAGGGGTCATCAAGCGCAATGTCAAGGGTTGCTGGAACCTCGGCTACTGTGGCATGGGTTGCCCGACCAACGCCAAGCAGTCGATGCTGCTGACCACCATCCCGGCAGCGCTCAACCGGGGAGCGACGCTGTACACCCGGCTGCGTGCCGAGCGTCTACGTTTCGACGGCAGCCGGGTCAGTGCTCTCGACTGCATGGCGCTACAGCCCGACGGCATCCATCCGGCCGGCAAGCGAGTACAGTTGCGTGCTCGCCATTTCGTGATTGCCGGCGGTGCCATCGGTAGCCCGGCGCTGCTACTGCGCAGCGGCGTTCCCGATCCCTACCGCTTGCTGGGCAAGCGCACTTTCCTGCATCCAGTGGTGATTTCGTCGGCACTGATGCCCGAGCGTATCGACGCCTATGCTGGCGCACCGCAATCGATCTATTCCGATCACTTCCTGCACCAGGCACCGATCGACGGTCCTCTGGGTTTCAAGATCGAGACGCCGCCCTTGCATCCGGTGCTCTTTTCGACGACCCTGCAGGGATTTGGTGAGGCACACGCCAGACTGATGCGCGAATTCACGCAGGCCAACGCGCTGCTGGCACTGCTGCGCGACGGTTTCCATCCTGAAAGTCGCGGTGGCCAGGTCCGCCTCGGCAGCGATGGCCTGCCGGTGCTCGACTACCCACTCGGCGATGTAATCTGGGAAGCGGCGCGCCGCGCCCTGCTGGCGATGGCCGAAATCCAGTTTGCCGCCGGCGCGCGCTGGGTCTCGCCGGCGCACGAAACGGCCCCAGGATATGCCAGCTGGGCCGAGGCCAGGAAAGGGATCAATGAACTGCCGCTCAAGCCATTCGTCTGCCGGGTGGTCAGTGCGCATGTGATGGGGGGATGCGGGATGGCCGACGGGCCGCAGCGTGGCGTCGTCGATCATCGCGGCCGGCACTTCTGGCTCGCCAATCTGTCCGTCCATGATGGTTCGCTCTTTCCAACCAGTCTGGGGGTCAATCCACAGCTCTCGATTTACGGGCTGGTGGCGCGTAACGCCAGCCTGCTGGCCGCCGAATTGTCCGGCAAACCCAACCCGGTCATCCCCTGACGGAGATTGACGGTCATGCTCGCGCGTGCTCTTCGCCTTGCCCTGCTCATCGAAGTGGCGCTTTACGTGGCCATCGCCAGATATGGCTGCGCTGCTTCGCCATCCGCAACCGCCCTGCTGGCGCTGGCCGGCGTGTTCTCGCTGCGCGCTGTGCTGATCATGCTCACCTACGGCTATGCCTGGGCTTACCGGTCCCCTGCCCCGCGCCTGTCGGTGCGCCAGACCTTGCTGATGGTGCTTGGTGAGTACGCAGCGATGTTGCTCAGTTTCATCGTGATCTTTCCCTTCGAACGCTGGTGGATGGGTACGGATCGTCTTCGGGCCGGAATCGCCAATGTGGCCGGAGCGCCGGGCAGGCGCCTGCCGGTGCTGCTGGTCCATGGCTATTTTTGTTCGCGCGCCGCCTGGTGGTGGCTGCGCCGTCGCCTTGAGGCGGCTGGCTGGACGGTGGCGACGATCAGCCTTGAACCGATCCACGGCAGCATCGAGGATTATGTGCTTCCCCTGGCCGGGCGCATTGATGCCGTTCTTGCCGAAACCGGCGCCGAACGTGTGCTGCTTGCCGGCCACAGCATGGGTGGGCTGGTGGCACGGGCCTATCTGCAACGTTGTGGCCATGCGCGGGTCGCCGGTCTGGTGACGCTCGGAACGCCACACCAGGGCAGTCACCTGGCGAGCATCGGGCCTGGCAAGAATGCCCGTCAGATGCGGCCCGGCAACCCCTGGCTGCAGAATCTTGCCAATCCGGCTGCGGTGCTCGATACTCTCGCCATTTATAGTCCGCACGACAACTTCGTGATGCCGCAAAGCAATTCACAATTGTCTGGTACCGCCAACTACCCGATCGACGGTCTGGGTCACCTGGCGATGCTCTATTCGCCACGCGTGGCGCAGGCGCTGCTGTCGACATTCGACCGGATGGACACGCGCAGCAGGCAGGTGCCCCGTGTCTGAGCGGACGAAGAAGCGGCTGGCTCGGCTCGCACAGGTCTGCTTGCTGCTGTCCGTTCCGGCAGCGGCGCCGGCACAGGAGGTCTTTGTCACGCGTGGCGCGGGCAGTCCGATGTATTCCGACCAGCCGCAAGCAGGGGCCAAGCCGGTGCTCCTGCCCGAACTCAACATCAGCAAACCGGTTCCGGTCCCCAAAGCGGCTGCCCCGGCTGCCAGCCGAGTCTCCAGGGAAAGCGACCAGCCTGCAGCGGCGGCGCCTGCTTACCACAGGTTCAGCATCGTTGAGCCTGCCAATGATGGCAGTGTCGCCGCCAACAATGCCTTGTTCGAGGTACGGGTCGCCATCGAACCTGCTCTGCAACTGGGCAACGGGCATGCCATCACGGTCAGCATCAACGGTCGACCCGTCGGCCAGCGCTTCACCGCCAATGAATTCATGATTCCCCCCGAGTTCTGGGGAGACACGCTGCCGCCGACCAACCAGCGCTACCAGCTTGACGCCGCGATCGTCGATGGCCACGGCGGCGTGCTCAAACAGGCGGTTCCAGTGACCTTTTATCTGCGCCATCTTGCCGTCTGGCATCCGCGACGGCCGCCACGGCCGATGCCGATGTCCGTGCAGAAGCCGCCGCCACCGCCACCGCCACCGACGTTCGGAAAGTTCGAGCAACCGGGCAAGCCGCCTTTGAACGTCAAACCGCCCGTCCGGCCAGAGCTGTAGGGTGGAAACGAAAAACGGGGGGTAGTGGTCAAGACGTGGATACGATCCTGATATATTATTTTGTAATCAATATGTTAGATTTTAATATATCCACTTGAGGAACACCACCCAAGAGCCGCTGTCGTGCGCAACAACCACATTCGGTTGTGGCATATGCATCGTCGTCGGTCAACAAACAAAAAACCCGGCGAGGCCGGGCTTCTTGAAGTGCTGCATGCTGCTATTGCAATCAGGCTTCGACGGCTTTCCTGCGACGCGAAGCACCAACCAGACCCAGCAGACCAAGGCCGAGCAGGCTCAGCGCAGTCGGCTCGGGAACGCTGCTGCCGACCGTGATTGCCCGGCCGGTATCGTCGTAGGTGTAGCTCACCAGCGTCTGCGAATAGCCTCCGGTTCCGACGAGGGGCAGTTCGAAGTCGATGGTAATGTAACCGAAGTAGCTGCCGATCGAGGTGTCCTTGACGGCGAGGTAGTTCAACCCAGGCGTCACTGGCGCTGTAGGCGTGTAGCCAAAAGTGCCCGACACCCAAGTCAGCGTGTTGTCGACAGTCTGGCCCACGCTCAACCAAGCGTACTGCCAACTCGCCGGATACCCAAATCCCGACGAAACGAAAGTGTTGTTGGGGCTGCAGCAATCCTCTGACAAGCCAATGTCGACGATCGCGTCGCCGTCGATGTCGTAGGCATTGAAACCGGAGTGTGGCAGGGCCAGATTGATGTTATTCGTAACCACAGAGGCCATGGCCAGCGACGGCAGCATCAAGACCGACGCCGTACAAAGCAACTTTTTTAGATTCATGATTTTTCTCCTAATACTGATACTGATGTTGGTCGGCAGACTATACCGTGCGCGGTCACGATTGACTCTTCTGGAAGGTTTGGAAGTTCAGGGTCAATAGGGACTGTAGCGCCTTGGCGTGG
>NZ_JDST02000078.1:0-50539 GCF_000584975.1 Candidatus Accumulibacter cognatus
CCTATGCAATTAAACACTAGCGCTATTTCTCCAACCGACTCGACAAGTTGGACTACCCCCGCGCACTTGCGCTGAATCCACCCGTCGGTTCTGGCGAGGTCGAGAGTCCTCATCGCGACCTCGTGCAGACCCACCTCAAGCGCCCAGGGGCTTGGTGGCGTGCGGACAGGACTCAAGCCATGATCATCCTGCGGGTCATGTGACATAACCCGCTGTGGGAAACCTATTGGGAAAAGCGCTGGGCGGAGCCTCTACGCAGAGCGGCTTAAAAACAAGACTCCCCGTCCAACACTTTCGTTCGCACCCATGTCGCTAACGGTCATTGCAGGACTGGTAGCCACCCCGTATCATGAAACATTCAAAGGCACGGTCTGCTCGCCAGCCAAAGTTAGAGGCACCTGGGGTGGTGCTTGACCGAGGCGCCTGGGGTGGTGCTTGACCGAGGCATCTGAGCGATCCTGCCATGCTCTTTTCTTGGCATCGCGACGTCATTATCGGCGATGCTTTTTTGCGCCCGAAAGCCGGGTTGTTTCACATTAACATAGGCAGCGGCCTGCGCATCGAGGCTGATGAAGTAGCTGAAAATTCCTTGCCGGTCGAGTTCGCCGACTGCTTGATGCGCGTCGGTGATCGGCAGGCGCTCGTCCGATACGTCGATGTCCGACGGCTGGCCGTCGGTCAGGACCAGCGACAGTGAATGCCGACGTCGAGTCGGCCGCGAGCGCTGCAAGGCGGTCCTTGGCGGGAGTTATCGCGGTCACGCGGGCCGTTCATCGGCTGATCCTCATCCGGCGTATTCATGGTGGGCCAATTTCTCGAGGTTGTGGGTCCGGCAATAGAGCTTCCAGTGCCCATCCACCTTCTTTCGCCCCCCGCAGGGTGAAGCGGTCCAGCCGCTGTTTGCCCAAAGATTGCCGAACACCGGTTCCACCCTGGCAAAACGCCGGTCGTCACAGCGCCGGCCCTCTTCGCGATCGATGGCGCGCTTCCTCCGGTCGGTGTGGCTTTCCTCGGCAGCTGGGTACTTGCCCCGGAAGTAAACCTGTCGGACCCGTGTCTTCTCCGGGGTTCTCAGGCATCGAGCCCGCAGCCCACAGGGCACGCCATCCCGCTGGCTGCCGGTGAATCTGGTGGCCAGGTGGCCGTTGTGGAGACCGTTCGACCCTTTCTGGTACAGGGCCTTGCCGGCCGGACCGATGCAGGTGCCGGCTTCACGATCGTCGTCGAAGTCGGCCGGCCGGAAGCGCCTGGCTTCTTTCGGGGGCTTGCCCTTGTCGTCGAGCAGGTCCGGCTTCGCCTGGTGGCGGCCCTGGTCCTGGAAGCGTTCGTCATGTCCTCGCATGGCGGTATCGGCAATGAGTGCGGGGATCGCGGCCGACGCCAGGGCCTTCAGGTTGGCTTCTCGGTAGTCGCCGGCATCGGCCGTGATGAGCGTTTCGTGGCGGCGCAAGAGTGCGATGGCCTCGACCACCAGCGCAGGAGCACTTCCTGTTCGGAACCCATGCCGTGGGCCTAGGCCGTGACGATGGCCTGGGCTTGGTGAGCGACGGCGGCTACCCTGGTGTCGCCCGGGATGACTCCCTTGCCGGTAGCCATGCTGGCCTAGTCGTTGTCGGTACGGTTGGAGAGCCCGACGCCGCCCCGGGCGCCGGCCCGATCCTGCGAAT
Organism: Candidatus Accumulibacter cognatus; assembly: GCF_000584975.1. Taxonomy (NCBI): domain Bacteria; kingdom Pseudomonadati; phylum Pseudomonadota; class Betaproteobacteria; genus Candidatus Accumulibacter; species Candidatus Accumulibacter cognatus. The sequence continues at coordinate 1,668 of NZ_JDST02000078.1, forward strand.
GCTTCTCCAGCCAAGTCCGCAGTGGCCTCGCTGCGAACTGCGGGCGCCCTTGTGGGAATGTTCGACCGTCAATCGCGACGACATCGATCCGCAATTTCAACCGATTCCGGAAGTCGAGTCCGATCCGCGGATCGCGTGTTACCCGGACGCAAACTGACCGGTGCAAATCACCCGCCTCAGGCACGATAAAGCAAGTTCCCGGACACAGAGCTCAGTAGTCGCGCTTGATAACTCGGCGGATGTCCAAGATCCCATGTCCTCCGATTGTTGCCAAAAGGGGTATAAGACTCCTATTCTTAGTCAGAATGCGCACGCTACGCGATTCGTGCACGAGCATAGTCCTTTGTGATCACCGGCGACGCCTCGGCGGCATGAGGCACAGCGCTGCTGCTCCGCACACCTAGTCACGGACGCTTCGACGGAAGCCACAGCCCCGGCGCGCTCGCACTTTTCCCACGCGAACTCGGTCGTAACCGGACCCTTCCCGTAGACGATGACGTCGACCTTGCCGGCGGCTTCCTTGAGCGACCCCCGCTATGGCGCCGTCAGTCCACCGGCATTTCGTAGTCGAACGTGTCGATCCGGTAGCGCTTACGGTTGGAGAGCACCTCGCTCATGACGCCAAAATCGAAGCTCTGATGTACGGAATTCCACTCCGCGCTCGCCGGCAGGCGCCCGTGCTCCTTCAAGAAACGAAAGTTGCGCGCGATCAAGGAATTGCTCTCGGCATCGGGGCGTGCCATTTGCGGCACTTCGCGCAACTCAAGCAAGCTGCTCCGGGTCATCTGCATGATCTCCTTGACCGTCAGTTGCGGTCCCTTGAACGTTGCTATCGCCTGCGCTGCCCACTCGCTCGCCCGCTGTAGATTGTTTCGGTCGCGCCGCAACCAGTTCACTGCACGTGCCAACGCCGCCGCAAGCTGCGTCACGGCCTCGGGATTTTCCTTTCGGATCTTGCGGGTGACGATCAGATACCCCGGTGAGCGGTGACGGTAGATTGCCGCGTATCGATCGCCGTGTTTGAGCAGAACGGTGCTTGGCGCCGGCTCGAACGCTGAGAATGCGTCGATCCGACCCGCGAGCAGCGCCGCCGGCATGTCGCGAACCTCCATGCGCACAGGCACGATGTCGGCATCGCGCAAGCCGGCTTGGTCGAGCGCCTGCAACAGCGTGAAATGACCTGCACCGCCGCCCGGCGTGCCGACTCGCTTGCCGCGCAATTCGGCGATTGCCTGTCCTTTGCGTGCGACCACCACGCCGAAATTTTCCTTGAACAGCGCAACATTGGTAATCTCCATCGCCGCCGCCAGTTCCAGCATCGTGATGTCGGATTGCAAGGTTGCGTCGAGTTTGCCATCCAGCATCAGGGCAACCGCGTCGGGGCCTTTATCGAGCGGATGGTAACGCAGCGTGTTGCGTCCCAGTCCCTCGCGGAGGATGCGGTCCCGGCGGATGACCTCGGCGACGACCGCATTCGGCACGGCAGTAATCACCGGGCCGAAATCGATTTCCGCTGCGGAACTGCCGTACTTATATTTCGCGTAATACGGTGAATCTTCGGCGCCGGCCCGAACAGCACCAAGCACAAGGACGAGCAGCAGAAAACGACCCGAGATAGAACGACCCAAGATAGTCATCGGCTCGTGCTCTGACGAGGCGGTGAGAATAGGAATCCCTCCGTGCGCGCAAAGAATAGCGCAACCCGAAACCCCGACCGTATGCTATCCCAAGTAGTCCGATCGCACCGGCGGCGGGTCCAAACTTTGCAACGCGGCCACTGCCGGGTTAGGGTCGACGGGAGGCCCGTCGATCGCCGGGTCCACGGTCTCGACATTGTCTTCACTCCAGTACGATGGCTCATGGAAAAGCGGAACACGCAACTTCGATGAAGGCGATTCTACGATCTCTGCAATATTACTTTATGATCCAGTATACTATTACTAACTAGATAATAGCCAGCACTGAAGAATTCGCTTTGGCGACTCAGGATAACAACCGTATTGGAAGGCAATAATCCTTTGACGAAACGTCCGGCAAGACTTGCATTGGCGGTAAGAACGATGCTCGTCGCGGCTGGTATCGTGCTGTCGGCGAATCATGCGTCGGCAGCGCCGAACTACGAGTTCGGCACCCACGAGAGGATTATCGACATCGGCTATGGAGTCTTCGCAACGCCGATGTCGGTGCTTGGCGAAGTCATGCGCCGTGACAGGATCCTGCAGCAACAGGCAGAAAGTGCCGGCCTGGAGTTCCGCTGGCATCCGTATGAAAAAGGTGTCGATTCGCTGAAGGACATAGTTGCTGGAAAACTTGACGCCAGCATGCCCACAGATGTCGTCGCGATTAGTGCCGTAGCCCAGACTGATGTCATGTTGGTCGGGTATGTCCGACAATCTTTTGCTACCGTCGTCGGACCGAAAAGCTGGCGCATGGTGGACCTTAGAGGCAAACGGATCGGCAATGCCGCTGGAACCTCAGGACATAACGCTTTGCTGCACGGCCTTGACAGCGCCGGTTTGACCGAGAGCGATGTCACGCTCGTGCAGATGAACGTCAGCGACATGCCTTCCGCGTTACTCGCCGGCCGCATCGACGCCTTTTCGGCGTTCGAACCGACGCCGTCGAGCGTCCTCCGGCAACATCCCATCCGCTTCGGTGCCCTGCATAAGCAAATCAGCCCAGCGTATTTCATCCTCCAACGCTCGCTTTCCATTCGAAACCCGGAAGGCGCCCGTCTGCTGGTCGCCAGCCTGCATCGGGCAGTGCGCTGGCTCGGCCGGGGACGTGACAACCTGACCCACGCCAGCCAGTGGACCTTGACTGCGATGCGCGAGTTCTCAGGTCGTGAACCGACGATTAGTGAAGGCGAGATCATCCGTTTCACACGCCAGGATCTGCTCGAGATTGCCGGCGCGCCAAGAATTCCGGCCAACGAGTCGGAAAGCGGATCGGCTCTGTCACGCAACTTCGAATTCTTCAAGAAATCTGGGATGCTTCCGGCCCAATTAAGCTGGGCAAAAATACAGTCATCTATCGACCGTAATATCGCCGGGCAGGTGCTCAAAGACTCCCGCCGCTACCGTCTCGACGAGTTCGATTACCGTCCCTAGAACCTCCGGCCCATGGACCCCCTCCGGCCAAATCCGTTTCGCGCGAAGGACAAGACGGCGTGGTGGCGAACGATCTCGGCGCGAATCGTACTGCTGTTCGCCAGCCTGTTTCTCATCGTAATGATCCTGATCCAGAGCGTAGGGCTCTACGGCTTGCAACCGGCGGGTGTCCACGGGTGGATCCACCAGCTCACCGAGGAAGAACTTCATAAATTGTCGGCGGCCGCCGACGCGAGCAAGGCTGGGATCGAGACCTGGATCCGCGAGCGGCGTAATGATCTCCTTGTCTTCGCCAAACAGCCGGGGATCGTCGAGCACCTCCGGCAGTTCCGGACTCGCGACCGAACTCCCGCTACTCTTCGAAAAGCCAACGAAGACGACTCGGTCGCCGAGTATCTGGCACTGATCCATGACACCTTCGGCGGATACGAATCGATCCTACTGATCGATGCGCGCTCGGGCATAGTCGTTGCTGCTTCGGAAAGTGAGAGGATCGGAACCACCGCTTTCGACGCAGCGACCTTGCCCATACTGACCGCCAGCGGTGCAGAGGAGACGCTCGCAATCAACGCCAGCGAAGGCCGTTCACGCACTATACTTAGAATTTTTCGCCAAGTGATCGACCCTCGGAGTGATGCCGTTCTCGGTCTCTTCGTTGTGGCGATTGACCTCGAAGGCGAACTGCGCAATCACATTGATGGTATGCTCAGCGAGTTGCGCGGTACCAGCGGCGAAGTTCTCCTGTACGACGCTAGCGGACGCTTCGTGTTGCAACCGCGGTACCCGCTGGCCGACGGAAACGGCGCCGCTGGGGCTGCCAATATCGACGAGTCGAGGATCGCCAGTCTGGCAGTGCGCGGTGGGGAGGGACAGATCGCCGCGCCGGATTACCGTGGTGAGCCGGTTCTGGCCGCGTACCGCTACGTGCGGATGTCGCCCGAGGTTGGCTGGGGCCTGGTGGTCAAGAAGGACGAGAGTGAAGTTCTGGAGGCGCTCCGCGAACACAACCGGACGACGATCCTGCTCACGGTAGCCGGGATCGTTGCCTTCTTGGCCACGGCAATCTTCAGCGCGCGCGGGATTACACGTCCGATCCGCCGCCTGATCTGGGCCGCGCGGCGGATCGAGGCAGGTGATCTGAGTACTCGGGCAGGAGTCCGGGGCAACAGCGAAATCGCCGATCTTGCCCAAACCTTCAACGCGATGGTCGAGCGCGTCAGTGAATGGCACGAAGCGCTGGACACCCAAGTCCGCCAGCAGACCCGCCGCATACTCGAACAGGAAGGGACCCTCGTCGCCTACAGCCAGGCCACCAACGACGCGATCATCACCATCGACGAAAATGGGCAAATCGTGACCTGGAACCCGGCCGCGGAACGCACATTCGGCTATAGCGCAGACGAGGCGATTGGCCGCGACCTGCATCGCTTGCTCGCCCCGTCCCAACTCGTCTCCAAGGCTGAATCCAGTTTCCGGAACTACATCGCCACCGGAACCGGCCCAACGCTGAACAGGGTGCGCGAACTCCCCGCCCTCACCCGCTCGGGCAAGACGATTGCCGTCGAACTCACCGTCTCGCCGATCCAAGTCGATGGGAAGCGCAGGGCCATCGGGACCTTGCGCGATATTACCGAGCGCAAGCGATTCGACAATTCGATGCGCGTACTCGGTGAGCGCCTCGCGGTAAGTGCCGGCGAGGACTATTTCCGCAGTCTCGCCGCTGCGCTTGCCGAAGCCGTCGGCGCCGATTCTGCGATGGTTGGAGAGTTGCTCCAGGACCAACCACCTCAAATCAGTACACTCGGCCGGATGACGCAGACGGGCCTCGCCGAGAATTGCAAAATGAAGCTCATCGGAACACCCGGCGAGCAGACTCTGGTCGACGGGTATCTTTGTTTTCGCGACCGGGTCAGAGAGGTGTTCCCGCAAGACCACGACCTCACAGAAGGAATCAGCGCCTGGGCCGGTCAACCGCTGGTCGACCAGACCGGGCGCCCGATCGGACTGATCAGCGCCCAGTGGCGGGAATCGCTCGCCGATGGATTCCAGCCGGCGGCGATGCTGAAGCTGTTTGCCAGCCGCGCCGGCGCCGAGCTCGAACGTCTACTGGCGCAGCGCGAGCTCGCCCACACTCTGGGGATGCTGGAGCAACGCGTGGCCGAGCGGACCCAGGAGTTGACCCGTACCAACAGCGATTTGGAAACGACTGTTGCGATCCTGACCGAAGCAAAGCGCGAGTTGGTTGAATCCGAGAAGCTGGCCTCGCTCGGGCGTCTGGTCGCCGGCGTCGCCCACGAACTCAATACACCGATCGGCAATAGCCTGACCGTGTCGACCTCGCTCAGCGAGAAGATCGACCAATTCCGCCGCGCGATCGCCGGTGGCACCGTGCGCCGGTCGACCCTCAACGAACTCGCCGACGACCTCGACCACGGCGCGCGACTGCTTGCCTCGGGGTTGGGGCAGGCGGCCGAATTGATCCACGGTTTCAAGCAGGTGGCCGTCGACCAGACCAGTTCCCAGCGACGCAGCTTCGACCTACGCACGGTGATCGATGAGGTGATGGCGACGCTGCATCCGCGCCTCAAGAAAACGACACATCGCATCGTTATCGTAGTCGACGGGGAAATCACCCTCGACAGCTATCCCGGACCTTTTGGCCAGATCGTCACCAATCTCGTGGAGAACGCTTTGGTCCATGCCTTCGATGGCCTCGACAATCGGACGATGCGCATCGCCGCCCGACAGCGAGGAACCACGACGGTTGAGATCGAAGTCAGCGACGATGGCTGCGGCATGTCTGCAGAAGTCCGGGAACGCGTCTTCGACCCCTTCTTCACGACCAGGTTGGGCCGGGGGGGAAGTGGTTTGGGAATGAACATCGTATATAACATCGTGACCGGGATTCTCGGCGGGAAGATCGCGCTGCAAAGCGTGCCGGGGGCCGGAACGACGTACCTGCTGACCCTGCCGTTGACGGCACCGAGCAACGCGGTACCTGCGGAGAAGCCATGATGCCCCCCGATGATTCGGACTTAATGTTAATTGAGGAAGACGGTCCCGACGAGGCGCCGCTGCGTGGCGATGCCTGGAGGATCCTGATTGTCGATGACGATCCCGAGGTTCATGAAGGAACCGTTTTTGCGCTCAAGGACGAGGTCATGCTTGGCCGCGGCCTTGCGTTCCTGCATGCCTATTCCGCTGCCGAAGCTCGGCAGGTCTTGGTAACCGAACGTGATATTGCGGTGATTCTTCTTGATGTTGTAATGGAACGAGTAGACACCGGCCTCGACCTCGTGCGGATCATCCGCACCGAGATCGGTCTGCTCGAGCCGCGCATCATTCTGCGCACCGGGCAGCCCGGGTACGCACCGGAAACGGAAGCAATCCGGCTTTTCGACATCAACGACTATCGCACCAAGTCGGAACTGACCCACACGCGGTTGCTCACCTCGGTGATGGCCGCCGTACGGGCCTACGTGCAGATCCTGTCGCTGTCGCGACAGCGCCACGGCCTGCAGAAGATCATCGATGCCTCGCCCGGACTTTACGAAAAACCGGCGATTGACCTGTTCGCAGAGGGAGTCATCCTGCAGATCGGCAACCTGCTCCATATCGAACCGGAAGGCATCCTTTGCGTCGAAAAATGCGGCACTGACGAGAAGTCCAGCGAAAAATCGGTATCGCTGAGGCTGATCGGCGCCACCGGACGCTATCGCGGCTTCGTCGGTTCGGCACTCAATCAAGTTCCGGAAAAGCGCGCCATCGACGCGCTGGTCGAGTGTGTCGCCCGTCGGGATCACACCTTCGGAAACGGTTGGACGGCGCTCTACATTCGACCTGCGCCGGATCGCGACGGAGCCGTCTTCCTCGACACACCGACCGTGCTCCCCGATGCCGACCGCCAACTCCTTTCGGTGTTCTGCACGAATATCGTCGGCGGCTTGCGCAACGTCAAGCTGCTCGAAGAATTGCGCAATCTCGCCTACTTCGACCGGCTAAGTGGATTGCCCAACCGCAGTTGTTTCCTGACGCGACTCGACGAGCATATCGCCAGTGGGCATCTTGATTTCACTGTAGCGATCGTCGACATCGATCATTTCTCCGATCTCAACGATGCGATCGGTCATGCCAACGGTGACCGAGTGCTGCATGCGGTTGGCCTACGGCTACGCGCGGGGCTCGACGACGACTGCCTTGTGGCGCGGGTCGCGAGCGACAACTTCGCCATTTTCGGACCTCCGGCCAAAGTCAATCCAGCGATGATCGGTCGACTGTTCGAAAAGCCTTTCGCGATGCCCGACTTCGAACTCCCGGTGTCGGTGACGATGGGTCTGGCGACGCTCTCCGAATCCGCAACCTGCGGCCCCGACGCGCTGAAGGCCGCGTCGATCGCGCTTAAGCGAGCCAAGATCGCCAATCGCGGCCACCACGAATACTACACCCGCGAGATGGAAGACATCATCCGCGCGCGCATCGAGATTCACCGCGATCTGCGGCAAGTCCTCCAGAAGCGAGGGCTTGCCGTCTTCTACCAACCGCAGATCGAGCTTGCCACGGGACGCTTGGTCGGCACCGAGGCGCTGGTGCGATGGAGACGCAATGACGGCGAATTCGTCCCACCGGACCAGTTTATCCAGGTCGCAGAAAATACCGGCCTCATCATCGATCTCGGGGAGTTCATCATCACCGAATCGTGCCGCCAAGTCGCCAAGTGGCGGGATGAAGGGCTCGGAGATATCCGCATGGCGATCAACGTCTCGATCGCCCAGTTCAGAAGCCGCCATTTCCTCCCCTTCGTTGCCGACGCGCTCGCGACCGCCGGAATTTCGGGATCGAGCGTCGAAATCGAGATCACTGAAAGTATGGTCATGAACGAAGTTGAAAGCGTCATCGAGACGCTTAGCGCGCTACGGCAATTGGGAATATCAGTTGCCGTCGACGATTTTGGAACCGGGTTTTCATCGCTAAACTACCTGCAGCGCCTTCCGATCGACCGACTTAAGGTTGATCGTGCCTTTGTCCGCGACATCGGTAGCGGCGGCCGCGGCGAGATCATCGCGCAATTGATCGTACAGCTTGGCAAGATGCTGGGCTTGCAGATCATCGGCGAAGGCATCGAAAGCGAGATCCAGGCGGCGGTGCTACGCAGTTGGGGCTGCCACGAGGGACAAGGATTTCTTTACTCGCAGGCGGTCGACCCGATCGCGCTCGCCGACTGGATCAATCGTCACGGACGCAACTCGCCGCTGCCTCGTCGTGGCGGAGCAGCAGGGGGACAGAAGCCAGTCTGAAGATAGGAGAAAGGCCGCCTACCCCGATGGCGAAACCGCTAGGCTGACGATTGCACCGGCCGACCAGGCGGCGACTTGTCGATCTCCATCCGTCCTCCGCACGCATTCAACAAACGCAGCATACCCATAGACGGATTATTTTGGGTACACCCTCTGAGATGTTGTGAATACATCTACCGCGCGGCCGATCCACGGCGTTGCCTACTCGCTCACTTATCGCCTATCGAGGCTGTAGAAAACCCCGTTGTCCCATTCCCGGCCCTGATTCGCGGAAAATTTTTTCGACCGCGCGCCCGGGGGCCGGAAACGGGATGGGAGGGGCTGGAATGTCGACGTCGAGTCGGCCGCGGGCTTTGCAAGGCAGTCCTTGGCGGGAGTTGTCGCGGTCATGCTAGATCCCTTGGGTGAGAGATCTTGAAGCGGTTGAGTCAAATTGTGTTATGCGGCAATTTTGGCGTTGTCACACCATGAATGGACGGCTTTCTCGGCGGCCTGGAAAGTGCGATGCAGAGGGGCTGCTGATGCCTTCTCGTCGTGTGTAGGGAGGATGGCGAGACCTGGACGCAGTACGCGCGAGTATACGCGGGTGTAGAACATGGCCGTTCGCAGCCCGAGTGAGGTGAGGCGATAGCGATGCGATTTCGGTATCCTCTCGATCAAGCCGTGCACGCGCAAGCGGCAAAGCTCATAGCTCATGCAACCGGGCATGATCTCACCGGAATGTTTCCCGAGAAGCACAGCGAATACCTGGCGGAGTTCCTTGTTCGTGAACCCCTGGGGGAGAAAGACGAACATCAACAGGGCATGAAGGAGAGCTTGCACCTGTGGATCGGCGAAACGCAGTGCCGGCACACGCTGGCCAGCTCTCTGGCGAGGATGTTGCAGGTCCTGAAAAGCCTCCTCGCCCAATGCGCAATCATGGCTGACCCGCTCCACTTCCAACAACCTCCGGTTGGCGGCGAAGCCCATGCGACGTAGTGCGGGCAGGTTATGCAGGAGGCGACCAATGCCGAAGTCGCGGGTGTCGTTGATAGTGGTTTCAGTGCGCAAGGCCTGACTTTCCTTGTGATACTGTTTGATCCGTGAACGCTTGTAGTCCAGGGGTGACCCCTTCGGTGAACACTCGGGTACGAAACCTCCCGGGCGTCCGCCGGGTGACACGGCGATTGAAGATCAGTTGCACTTGATCCGGACGGCCAATATCGAGATTTTCACGAATGACCTGCTCGAAGAACACCCGGCCGGTCACCGGATGATCAAGGACTTGGGTCAAGGCAAACTCGGCTTGCAGGATCGACAGTTCGTAGCGATAGCCGGCGGCGCGATCTTTGTCGTCGAACGGATGCGGCAAACGGTCCAGCCATTTGCGCAGCAGCGCCGTCGATCTTCGTGGCGTCCAGTTCATCGCAGAGGCGTTGGAGCGCTTTGGGGTCCGCGCACGATAAGATGCCATTGTCCAGCGCCTGGAAGGCGATGTCCTGTTTGCGCAATTGGCACTTGGCGTACTCGTTCCCGTTGAGGCATCGCTTGGCGTTGTACGGAAAGTACGAGCAGAACTTCAGGAAGAACGGACCAAAGTCCTCGTCCACACAGTAAAAGTAGTAGTAATTGACGAACGCGCTGCCATCTACCACCCACGGGTAGGTGGCTCCCGTGATCGCGTTGCGCCGCCTCTCGGTGCGCACCACTCGCGCCTTCTCTTGCGCCCGTCCGATGTACACCACGCCTTCCTTGGCCTCGAACTTCACCAGATATTCCCGTGTGACGTCGTCTTTGCGCTGATCTTTCTTGAAACTCACGACATCGACACCGTGGCGTTTTGCAAACTTCTCGATCGCCGCCACGAACTGCTCGGTCTTTGGCGCTACACCGACCGTCGAGGCAAAGCGCTGCCCCAAATGCCCCCGCAGATATCACACCACGCCGCCGATCCGCTGCAATTGTGGAACGTAGACGTTCAGGTACATCCGGTCGATGCTCTCGCTCTCAAGCACCACATGCTCCTGCAGGACTTCGCCAACACTTTGTGGTAGTTTCAACTTCGGCTCCGGTCGTCCACGGGTCTTCTGACCCATTGAGGCTTCGACCTCCGATTTGTCTGGGCTTATCCCAGCCGGCTCGACCGGGGCCACTTCATACCTATCGTCCGACAACTCCCAAATACCACTTGTCGGTCTGAGGCGGAGCCTCGCTAGAACTCTGACGGCAGATCGCCCCGAGCTTCTCGAACGGGCCCGCGGACGTCGCCGACAAACCCGCCCCATCGCAAGGTCGCGCGCTACGTCCGGGCGCTCTTGCTGGCGCGCATCTACAAGGTGCTGCCGCTCGTCGTCCAATGCGGCGGCGTGATGCGGATCATCGCCTTCATCACCGAAGGCCCGGTGATCCGCGAGAGTCTCGGCCACCTGGGCGAGCCGACCTCGCCCCTGACCTTGGCACCCACACGCGGCCCGCCGTGGTGGAAGTTTCCGGTGGCCGGACAAGCCGAGCGTGAAATTGATCCGCAAGCCCAACCGGCACCGGACTACGAGTTCGACCAGCGCATTGCCTGGTCGGCGCAGAAAAGACAACGGTTTGCGGTTTGTCGCAGGACGACTCGTCTGCCAGCAGGCTACAGACTGGCTGAATTCCGCCGGCCTTGCGCCTGCTGGTGTTGGTTCTGCCGTTGGTTCTGCTTAGGCGAGAGAGGTTTCCAGGACCAATTCTCGTTTGACATGGTACGCAAGACGCGGCGATACTTCTAGCAAGGTCATTGAATTTCCTATTCTTTCATGAATTCAATCCAGCTCTGGACTCTTCTGCGGCAACTCTATCCGGTGGCCGCCTTTCTCGGCGGTTTCGTCTGGGATGCGCTCACCATCGGCCAGCGCATCCGGGTCGTCGATTTCTGGCGCCTGGGAGCTTTCCTGCTCGGTGCCGCACTGCTGACACTCTGGCTGGCGCGCCGGGGCGCGCGCGGGGTCGCGGCGCCGGTGACCGATCAGTCGCTACGCAGCCGCTGCCGCTCGCTCGTCTGGCAGGCACCTTATCTCCTGCTGCAGTTCTTTTTCGGGGGGATTTTCTCGGCACTTTTCATTCTCTACTTCAAGAGTTCCGGACATCTCGGCACCTGGCTTACCGCGGCCTTTCTCGGTGCCCTTCTGATCGGCAACGAATTTGCCGGCGACCACTATGGGCAGCGCTTCACGCTGACCTGGGCCTTGTTTGCGCTGAATGCGATCCTGCTCTTCAATTTCGCGCTGCCGCATGCCCTGGGCAGCCTGAATCCCCTCTGGTTCTACGCATCGACGGCCGCCGGCCTGATCCTGACGCTGCTCCTGCGCTGGCTGGCGCCGGGACGACCGGGGCGCAGCGGCCCGGCCTGGAGCCTGGCCGGGCTGTTGACGCTGGCCTTCAGCTTCGACATGATCGCGCCGGTGCCGCTGGTCAAGCGGCAGATGGCAGTCGGACAGGAGTTCGTGCAGGCGGACGGTAATTACACGCTGCAAATCGAGCGGGCGGCGTGGTGGCAATGGTGGCGCGATCAGGCGAGCACCGTTCATGTGCCGGAAGGCGGCCGTCTGTACGGCGTATCGGCGGTATTCGCGCCACTCGGGGTGACCGCGTCCCTCGAACACCGTTGGGAAACCCATGCCGCCACGGGCTGGCGGCTGGTCTACCGCCGGCCTTTCCAGAGCACTGGCGGCCGCGATCGCGGCTTTCGAGGCTACTCATGGGTACTTAATCCTCCGCCTGGCGACTGGCGTTTCATCGTTGCCACCCAGGATGGCCGGACGATCGACGTTCTACGCGTGAAGGTCGAGCGCGGAGCGCCGCCTCGCGAAGAAGTGCGTATCCAGGATTTCAACTGAACCTTCGCCAAGCGCTTGTCCTTATTTGTGATAGCCGCGTCCGCCGCCGGCGACGCGTGCGGTCTGAGTGGCGGCGTCCTGGGCAAAGAGACTCCAGCCCTGATACTGGGCATACGAGAAAAAAAGCAATGCCAGCAGGCCGGCGATCCAGTTGGTCCTGATCATGGCAATCGCACCTCAGTCTGCCTCGCCACCCAGGTCGCTCTCGTTCCAGCGCCGTGCCTCGAAAGCTCCCCTCCGCCAGCGCGACCACAAGGGGAAGATCACCAGGAAGATCAGCAGCAGCACATAGTTCGACCAGCCCACCGGGTCACGGATGACCTCCAGGGTGTCGACCACTGCCGACACATTGTCCTTCCCGAGTTCGTACTCGATGACCAGGTAGTAGGTGCCTGCCGGCACGGCCCTGAACACCATTTCATCGGACGCCGAACCCTCGGACCAGCTCTCGCCGTCATCGACGCCCTGGTAATAGCTGATTTCCTGCATTCCCAGGTAAGCCTCACCGCTGTTCTTCTCGACCAGGGTGGTATTCACCGATAGCCAGTTATTGGCTACATCGGTGCTGTGGCGGACCTGCAGCGCGCGTGCGCGACTCTTGAGGACGAATTCCTGGCTGCTCAGCGTCGCCTCTTCGTTCTGTGGCGAAAGCACGATGCGCTGCTTGAGTACCGACTGCGACGCGAAGAACAGCGCAAAAACGAGCTGCACGACGGTCGCTGCCAGCGCCAGTTGCCAGAACAGTCGGCAAGCGCGGCGATGCCTTTCCAGCAGCGGGTTCGGCTGGTTGGCATAGACTCCGATCTGGCAGGGCGGCGGCGCCTTGACGCCGAAAGCGGTACGTATCTCATCGGCCGGCCGATACTCGGCCTGCGACCAGTTCGCTTCCTTCGCCGTCACCTCGCGCGACAACATCCGCGGCGGACAGACATAATCGTCAATGGCACAGGTCTCGCCGACGGCAACCCGCCAGTAGAACTCGCCGACGACATAGATCACCTCGGCCGAGCCATGGTTGTAGAGCCTGAACTCGTTCCCTTGATACTTGAACTTCTTCTGCCCACGACCGACCGACGGCGGATTGGAAAGCGTGCGCGCATGATTCCAGTGGCCCTGGTATTCGATCAGCCAGGCGAAACCCTGCTGCCCGTTGAACAACAGATATTCCGACCACGCCTCATCGCTGCCCTGCGAGCCGCTGCTGCGGCGCATGAAACCGATCACTTCCCAGTCGATGCCATCCAGCCTGCCCTGGCTGCCGAGCGGCAGCCAGGGCACTTCGCGCAATGCCTGTGCGGCCCTGGCCAGGAGTTTGATGTTTTCGTTGTCGATCCCGATGATCGATCCACAACTTTCGCAGGCGACGCTCTCGATGGCCGGCGAATGAATGCTCAGCGTCGCCGCACAGTGCGGGCAATTGAAGGCACGCGCCGTGACCTGCGGCGCCGCGGCGGGCGAGTGATCGTCCGGACTTCTGAGATTGCTGAGCCGGAGTTCGGCAAAGGCGATGGCCTGGCCGACGAAGACCAACGGTGGCGTCTCGCTGTAATCGATGGTCAGGAAGCGATTGTTCCCGCGCAGGTCGGCGCTCTGGACATCGTAGCCGGCAGCGACCTTGAACGGCAGTTCGCCCTGCCCGGAAATGCAGCGGGCAGTGACGAGATTGCTGACCGTGAAGGTGCGCCCGTCGAGGATCACCGGCATCTCCAGTGCCAGCGCCGCGAAGGCGGGCAGCGGGTCGCTGACTGCGACCTGCGCGCTGACCAGCCACTCGCCAGCGGCTTCGGCGAGCCATGCCGTGCGCCCGTCCTCGAAGAGGACATGCCACTCGTTCCAGAGCCCGGCTTCATATTGCATCTGGATGCGGCCGATGACCGTGAACGGGTGTTTGCGGAAAGTGCCGGTGCTGCCGATCTGGACCGGCGAACGATCTTCGAGCAGTTCGGCCATACGACCGAGGTTCTGCAGATCCTCGCCGCTGCGCAGCAGGGTGCTGCGACAGAACTCGCAGACGACATAGATCGAGGTTGCCGACCGGAAAGCGACCGGCGCGCCGCACGACGGGCAACGGGCAGTCTTCACGAGCGGGCGGCCGGCACCTTCACTGCTCTGGCCGGTGATCTATACCAGCTTGCCGAGCAATTCGGTCTTCTTGGCGTCGAATTCGGCTTGCGAGAGGATTCCCTTGGCCACCAGGCCATGCAGCTTTTCGAGCGTCGCGATGACCTCGTCGGCGTTGCCGGCAGGACCTGTCGATGTCGCTGACTGCGCCGGCGCACCGCCGCCCGGCATTGCTTGCGCCATCGCCGCCGCCATCGTCTGGCCGATGCCCAGTCCGGCGCCGAGACCGGCACCGAGGCCGGCGATGCCGCCCTCGTTCTGTGCCGCCAGCGGAATGCTGCTGGCGACCTGGTATTGCGTGTAGCGTCCGAGGTCACCGAGCATGTTCATGCCGATGCGGCTGTCGAGGATCTTCTGCAGTTCTTCGGGCAGCGATACGTTCTGCACGACGAAGCTGTCGAGCGCCAGTCCGTAGCGCTCGAAGACCCTGGCCAGCTTGTCCTCAAGGGTCCGGCTCAGTTCGTCGAGGTTGGCCGCCATGTCGATGAAAGGCACCCCCGATTCGCCGAACAGGTCGGTCATCGAGCTGATCACCAGGTTGCGCAACTGGCCATCGAGTTCGGCGACGGTGTATTGCTCACGAGTACCGGAAATCTCGCTGTGGAACTTGCGCACATCGGTCAGCTTGTACGAATAGATCCCGAAAGCGCGCATCCGCACCATGCCGAAATCCTTGTCGCGAATGGTGATCGGGTTCGGCGTTCCCCATTTGCAGTCGAGCTGCAGGCGAGTCGAGAAGAAATAGACATCAGATTTGAAGGGTGATTCGAAGAGCTTGTCCCAGTGCCTGAGGTTGGTCAGCAGCGGCAGGGTACTGGTCGTCAATCGGTAGCGGCCTGGCCCGAAAACATCGCCGATCTGCCCCTCATTGACGAAGATGGCCATTTGCGACTCGCGCACCGTCAGTTGCGCCCCGTACTGGATCTCGAAATCCTGCATCGGGTAGCGCATGGCAAGGACGCCGTCGCCTTCTTCTGTCCAGTGAATGACATCGACGAACTGTTTCTTGATGAAGTCCATGAGCGCCATGGCAATCTCCTGATCACAAGGTTGGCAGGCCGGCGCCGCGCTGTCGGGCGCCGGGAGAGAAATCGGTCAGTAGGTCATGCAGGCGGCGTTGATCAGGCCGATGCAGAACGAAATGGCGGCCAGGAATATCGCCGGTGCGATCCGTCCGGCCGGGATGTCCTGATTGAGCTGAGGCAGCGTCAAACGGGCCGCCAGATAGGCCAGGATCTGGATGACGCCGGCGATCGCCCCCCAGGAAGCGAGATCAATCAGGGTATCGCTATGAGCGATGACGTTGGCCACCGGCATCGCAAAACCGAGCAGCGCCCCCGCCAGGCTGACCGCTGCCGCGGCGTTGCCGGCGCGAATCAGCGCGACCTCGTGGTAAGGGGTGACGTTCAGGTAGACCAGCAAGAAAAGCACCAGCAACCCCATTGCCACGGCGAAGTAGGCGAGGAAGGCGGGCAAGGCCGTCAAGAGGTGGGTCGGCATGCGGCATCTCCTGTCCACAGGAAGAGCGGTTCAAAGGGATTCGGCATAACGCACCAGACCGCTGAGGATGAGATTGTCCGTCAACTGGAAAGGGATGCGCAGATGTGCCGCCAGTGGCGCGGCGCCACCACCGGTCAAAAGGCAGCAGGCGCCGGGTTCGGTGGCGATTGCCGCAAACATCCGCTCGACGGCACCGAGCTGAGCTTGCAGGCAGCCGCTGACGATGGCGTCCATGGTGTTGCGCGGCTCGCTACGAAAAACGCCTTCGGCGAAGGGCAACTGCGCCGTGTTGCTCGCTAGTGCCGCCCGCATCAGGTCGTACCCCGGCAGGATCAAGCCGCCGCGAAACAAGCCCGAGGCATCGAGCCGATCGATCGTGGTCGCCGTACCGGCACAGACCACCAGGCAGGTACTGCCGAGCAAGGCGCGCGCGCCGATCAGCGCCGCCCAGCGGTCGGCGCCCAGTTGCCAAGGACGTTCATAAGCATTACGTATGCCGCAGGCCTCGGCGCTGGCGTGCAGGAACGAGACCTGGGCATGCCGCCTGGCGAGAAGATCCGCAATGCTTGCGGCAACCTCGCGGCCGGCGACGTTGCAGATCGCCACCCGCGCCGCCGCCGGCCATTCGTCGGCGGCCTCGCTCAACCAGGCGACATCGGCAGTCGCCAACACGCCGCTATCCAGCCACCGGTTGCCGTCATGGACGCCCCATTTGATGCGGCTATTGCCCGCGTCGATGGCGATGTTCATGCCACCCGCAGCGACAGATCGCCGCACAGGCAGCGTTCGACCCCGCTCGATGTCAAGAGCAGGAGCGCACCGTCGGTGTCGGCGCCGAGACAGATCCCCTGACGGTCGAGCTGCCCGTCGTTGAGCAGACGCACCTGACGATCCTGCCAGACATGACGCGCCTGCCATTCGTTGCGCACGGCGCCAAACCCGTCCGCCGAAAACTCGTCGAGAACAGCGGCGAGATCGAGCAGCAGTTGCGCCAGCAGGTGGTGGCGATCGGGTACTGCTGACAGCGCCTGCGCCAATGCCGCCGGGCGATGCAGGAATTCCTGCAGCTCCTCGGCGGCAACGGCGGGCAGCTGCAGATTGAGGCCGATACCGATCACCGCCAGCATGCCACCCGGCACGGTCTCCAGTTCGATCAGAATGCCGCCAACCTTGCCGCCGTCAAGGAGGATGTCGTTGGGCCATTTGAGTCCGATGCCGGCAACGCCGCAGGCCTCGAGCGAACGTGCGACGGCAACGCCAACCGCCAGCGACAGTCCCGCCAGCCGCGCCATGTCGCCGCTGAAGCGCCAGGCAAGCGAGAAGGTCAGGCTGGCTTCGGGGGACGATTGCCAACTGCGACCGCGGCGGCCGCGTCCAGCCGTCTGCCGGTCGGCAACCAGCAGTGCACCGCTCGTCGCCCCTTGCCGGGAACGTTCGAGCAGCAGGGTACTGGTCGAGCTGCATTCGCTCAGCGCCTCGATCGTGAAGCGACCCTGCGCCGGTTCGAGCAGCCGGGTAAGGCGAGCAGGATCAATCTGGCAAGAGCTACGCGAAGGGTCCATGGCTTCGTCATCACAAGCAACACCGCCATTATCGCCGATTATCTCGCGGATGAAGCCTCCCTCTCGTCGCTGACACCGCTGCCGTCGAGGCCAAGTTCCTGGATCTTGCGGGTGATGGTATTCCTGCCGATGCCGAGAGCCTGCGCGGCCTCGATTCGCCGCCCGCCGGTATGGGCCAGCGCACGGTTGATCAGAACGCGTTCGAAAGCCTGCGTCAACTTCGCATGCACCTGCCCAGGGTCGCTTCCCAACAGACGCTCGACCTCGTTCGCCAGCGCACTTTGCCAGTCGTTGGCCGGCGTCACCGGCCTGGCCTCACGCAGTTCCGGCGGCAGGTCGGCGACTTCCAGGAGTTGTCCCGGCGCCATCACCGTCAGCCAGTGACAGAGATTTTCGAGCTGCCGCACGTTCCCCGAAAATTCGAGCGAACACAGATGTTTCAGGGCAGCATCGGAAAAGCGCTTGCCCTCGACACCGAGTTCCTGGGCACTCTTGAGCAGAAAGTGACGCGCCAGGATCGGGATGTCCTCAGGTCGTTCGCGCAAGCTCGGCAGGCGCACGCGGATCACGTTCAGACGGTGAAAAAGATCCTCGCGAAAAAGTCCCTGGCCGACTCGCGCTTCGAGGTCCTGGTGAGTCGCGGCAATGATGCGAACCCGAGTTTTCAGCGGCGAATGACCGCCGACCCGATAGTAATGGCCGTCCGACAGCACGCGCAACAACCGTGTCTGCAGCTCTGCCGGCATGTCGCCGATTTCATCGAGGAACAGCGTGCCCCCTTCGGCCTGCTCGAAACGGCCCTGTCTCTGCGCCGCCGCGCCGGTAAAGGCGCCCCGTTCATGACCGAAGAGTTCGGATTCGAGCAGGTCGCGAGGAATCGCCGCGGTGTTGATGGCGATGAACGGCTTGTCGGCACGCGAACTGTGGCGATGCACGGCGCGCGCCACGAGCTCCTTGCCGGAGCCCGACTCGCCAGTAATCAGAACGGTCGCGCTCGATTGACTCAGGCGACCAATGGCGCGGAAGACTTCCTGCATCGCTGGGGCCTGACCGAGAATCTCCGGCGTCAATCCTTCATCGTTCGGCGCACCACTCTGGTGCAGACTCTCGCCAATCGCCCGCCGGATCAGTTCCAACGCCTGATCAACGTCGAAGGGTTTCGGGAGATACTCGAATGCCCCCCCCTGAAATGCCGACACCGCACTCTCCAGGTCGGAATAGGCGGTCATGATGATTACCGGCAGCGTCGGGAAGCGTTCCTTGAATACCTGTAATAACTCCAGTCCCGACTGACCCGGCATGCGGATGTCGGAAACCAGCACCTGTGGCGCTTCGCCGCCGGCGTCGAGTTGCGCCAGCGCCTCAGTTGCCGAAGCAAAACTCTGGAAAGAGATCTTTTCGCGCGACAGTGTTTTTTCGAGAACCCAGCGGATTGATTTGTCATCGTCAACGATCCAGACCGGTTTCATCGATTCCTCAGGCGGTTTGTCAAGTATCATCGATTGCTAGCAAGAAGCCTGCCAGCCGGATCAGACGAGCGGCAGGCGAATCGTGAAACAGGTCTGACCCGGCTGGCTTTCACAATCAATCGTCCCCTGGTGTTGTTGCACGAAACTCTGTGCCAGCGTCAGCCCAAGGCCGCTACCGCCCTCGCGACCGGAAACCAGCGGATAGAACATGCGTTCGCGAATATCCTCCGGAATGCCCGGGCCATCATCGATGACCTTGACTTCGAGTGCCAGCCGGTAGCGGCGCTTGAACAAGGTCACCTGACGCGCGGCCCGGGTACGCAGCGTGATCAGCCCGGGCACGGTGACGCTTCCGTCAGCCTGCCGGTAAATCGCCTGCGCGGCATTCCTTGCGATGTTCAGAAAGACCTGGATCAATTGTTCGCGATCACCGACCAGCTCCGGTAGGCTGGTATCGTAGTCGCGACAAATGCTCAGGATGGTCGGAAACTCGGCCGTCAGCAGGCTGCGCACACGTTCCAGGATCTCGTGAATGTTCACCGGCCCCGGCTGCATCGGCCGATGCGGCGACAGCAGGCGGCGCATCAGATCCTGCAGGCGGTCGGTCTCCTTGATGATTACCTGCGTGTACTCGCGCAGACCCGGCTGATTGAGCTCGCGCTCCAGCAATTGCGCCGCACCACGAATACCGCCGAGCGGGTTCTTGATTTCGTGCACCAGGTTGCGGATCAACTCGCGACTGGCCTGCTGCTGCTCCACCAGACGCTCTTCTCGAGTTGCCCGCAATTGTTGATCGATCGGCCATAATTCGACCAGCAGGCTGGCCTCGGGGGAATCAACCGGGTTGACCGTGCAGTTCAGTTGCAAGACCTCGCCACCGACGAGCCGTAAACCGATTTTCTGCCCGGTATAGCCCCAGCCCTGGTTGAGAACGCTGTCGAGTGCCGCCAGCAATCTCGGCGGACACTCCATGACGCCCTCCAGGGGGCAACCGGTAAAAACCTTGTTGCTGATCTCCAGGAGGTTCTCGGCTGCCGGATTCAGGTAGCGGATGACTAGGCGCGCGTCGAGCAACACCACCGCCGATGACAGCAGATCAAGACCGGCGAAGGGATTTGCAGAATGTTCAGGCATTGGCTTTGCAGAGCGGCAGGCCCTGACGATCATGTCGATCAGCGCAGATTGGCGAGTTCTTTCTGGATGGCTTCGACATTACGTTGATGCAGGGCAACCTTGTCCTTGTAAGTCTGGATCCGCTCCTGCACCTTGCCGCCACTGATCGCCCCACCCTGCATGCGTTCACTTGGCAGAATGATGCCTTCCTGTTCGGCAAGGTCCTTCTTCGCCTGTTCGGCATTCCTCTGTTCAGCTGCCAGTTCGTTCTCGAGGATGCGTCTACGATCGCCGTCACGCGACTTCTGCGTCTGATCATCCACCTTCGGAAAATTGCCGGGCGTCGGCGTTTTCGTTGCCGCAGCCGGTGGCTTGGCCGCCGGCGCCAGGTTGACCGGATCAAGGATAAGTTTCCGGCAACTCTTGCTCGGCACATTCGAGTAGGTCACCCGCCCGTCGGGGTCGGCACATTTGTAGATATCCTGCGCGTGCGCCGATACTGCAGCGAGCAGTCCAATCGAAAGACACAGGCCTGGCAGTTTCATCGTCGTCGTATTCCTTTGTCGCAGCCAGTCGCCGCAGAGGGAAACCGGCGAACCTCCTCCCGAACGTCAGGCGACGCCAGGAGAGGGATCGGATTAATAGTAACGCGGCAGGAAGTCGATCGGTAGACAAAAAAAGGACGGGCAAGCCCGTCCTCTATCTTAGCCTGTGTCTGCCCGATCAGCAGCTGTAGTACAGATCGAACTCGACCGGGTGAGTGGTCATGCGCACCTTGTTGACCTCGTCCATCTTGAGTTCGATGAAGGCATCGATCCAGTCATCGGAAAAGACTCCGCCACGGGTCAGGAAGTCGCGATCCTTGTCCAGCGATTCAAGCGCTTCTTCGAGGCTGGCGCAAACCGTCGGGATCTTGGCATCTTCTTCGGGGGGCAGGTCATAGAGGTTCTTGTCTGCCGGATCGCCCGGATGAATGCGGTTCTGAATGCCGTCAAGACCGGCCATCAACAAGGCCGAAAAGCACAGATAGGGATTGGCGATCGGGTCTGGAAAGCGGGTTTCGATACGTCTGGCTTTGTCGGAAGCGACATGCGGCACGCGGATCGAAGCCGAACGGTTCTTGGCCGAGTAAGCCAGCTTGACTGGTGCTTCATAGTGCGGCACCAGGCGCTTGTACGAATTCGTGCCGGGGTTGGTGATCGCGTTCAGTGCCTTGGCGTGCTTGACGATACCGCCGATGTAGAACAGCGCCAATTCCGAAAGACCGGCGTAGCCATTGCCGGCAAACAGGTTCTTGCCATCCTTCCAGATCGACTGATGGACGTGCATGCCCGAACCATTGTCGCCAACAATCGGCTTCGGCATGAAGGTCGCGGTCTTACCGTACTGATGAGCAACGTTATGGACCACGTACTTGAGCACTTGTGTCCAGTCGGCGCGCCTGACCAGCGTGTTGAACAGGGTGCCGATCTCGCACTGACCGGCGGTCGCGACTTCGTGGTGATGCACTTCAACCGGCACCCCGACCGATTCCAGCGTCAGCACCATGGCCGAGCGGATGTCGTGCAGGCTATCGACTGGCGGTACCGGGAAGTACCCCCCCTTGATCCCCGGACGGTGGCCCGAACCGCCCTCATTGTCGCCCTTTTCGCCACTCGTCCAGGCTGCTTCCTGCGAGAAGATCTTAAGGGTGCAGCCCGACATGTCGACACTCCACGACACCGAATCGAAAATGAAGAACTCGGGTTCCGGTCCGAAATAAGCAGTGTCACCAATACCGCTGGACTTGAGATAGGCTTCTGCACGCTTGGCAATCGAACGTGGATCGCGGTCATAGCCGCGACCGTCCGCCGGATCGACCACATCACAGGTGATGACCACGGTGGTCTCATCGAAGAAGGGATCGACATAAGCGGTGCTCGGATCGGGCATCAACTGCATGTCCGAAGCCTGAATCCCTTTCCAGCCTGCTATTGACGAACCATCGAAAGCGTGGCCGTTCTCGAACTTGTCCTCGCCAAAAGCGCTGACCGGAACCGTCACGTGCTGCTCCTTGCCACGCGTATCGGTGAAGCGGAAGTCAACGAACTTCGCCTCGTTTTCCTTGACCATGTTGATTACGTCTTGCGGGCTTGCCATTGCAAAATCTCCTGAAGAGGTGCCGGACTTGCCGGCGATAGTAGAAAAACAGGGGTTCGGGGGGAATTAGCAGAAAACGTGCCAATCACTGTCCCGGTGGATTTTCATTGTGCCACAAGGTTCTGGTGCGTTCTTGAGGTTTTTTGACGCACCCTATCGGTGCACCAAACCTGACAATGCACCAATACGGTGCCCAACAAAAAAAGCATCCTGCCCTGCGAACGATATAACTGATCTATACTCCGAGATTCATCAGACGCCTGATCGGGCGTCCTTCAACACCGGCACTCTAGCGGAACACCATGGGAAAATTGACCGATCTGCTGCAACTCGCCTGCGAACGCGGGCACGAACTTGGCCTCCCGTACACCGGCGCACTGACCCCGGAGGAGGCGTACAAAGTCTGGCAACTGGCGCCCGGCGCCAAACTGGTCGACGTGCGCACGCGTGCCGAATGGGACTGGGTCGGACGCATCCCCGGCGCCGTCGAGATCGAGTGGATCAGTTACCCCGAGAACCGGCCCAACAGTCATTTCCTGGCGCAACTGACACAGCAGACCGATCGCGAATCACTGCTGATGTTCATCTGCCGCAGCGGCGTGCGTTCGCATCAGGCGGCAGCACTGGTCAGCCAGGCCACGTCGCGCGACTGCTACAATGTGCTTGAGGGCTTCGAGGGCGACAAGGACGCCAGCGGCCAGCGCGGCAGGATCGGCGGCTGGCGGCACGCCGGCCTGCCCTGGCATAACTGAACGCTGCCAGCCCGGGCCGGTTTCCCGGACATTGATTCGAGTACCCCCACCATGCAAAGCACAACCATCCACTTCGCGCAATTCAACCAGTTGCAAGACGACGCCTGTCATCAGCGAATCCATGCCGCGCGCGCGCGCCTCGGCAAGGAAGCCGTGCTGCTCTGCCACCACTATCAGCGCGCCGACGTTTATCAATATGCCGACTTCACCGGCGACTCGCTGAAGCTCTCGCGCCTCGCATCGGGGACCGATTCCCGCTATATCGTTTTTTGCGGCGTGCATTTCATGGCCGAAGTCGCCGACATCATGTCGAAGCCCGAGCAGATCGCCATCCTGCCTGACCTGGCCGCTGGCTGCTCGATGGCCGACATGGCCAACCTGGCCAAGGTTGAACGCTGCTGGCGCGAACTCGGCGAAGTGCTCGACGTGGATCAACAGTTCACGCCGGTGACCTACATCAACTCGGCGGCCGATCTCAAGGCCTTCTGTGGCGCACGCGGCGGCATCGTGTGCACCTCGTCGAATGCCGGCACGATTGCCGCCTGGGCGTTTGCGCGTCGCGAGAAGATTCTCTTTTTTCCGGATCAGCACCTTGGACGCTGGACCGGCTTCCAGATGGGCATCGCACTCGACGAGATGATGGTCTGGGACCCCGACCTTGAGATGGGCGGCCTCACCGCCGAGCAGATCCGGCGGGCGAGACTGCTGCTCTGGAAAGGCCATTGTTCGGTCCATCAGATGTTCCAGCCGTCGCACATCCTGCGTTTTCGCAATCAGCACCCCAACGGCTTGGTCATCGCCCACCCGGAATGTAGCTTCGAAGTCTGCCGACAGGCGGATTTCGTCGGCTCCACCGAATACATCGTCAGAACAATCAAGGAAGCCCGGCCGAACACGCGCTGGCTGGTCGGTACCGAACTCAATCTGGTCAACCGTCTTGCCGAAGAAGTCAGGCACGAGGGCAAGATCGTGCAATTCATGGCGCCAACGGTGTGCATGTGCTCGACGATGCAGCGCATTGACCCGCAGCATCTGGCATGGACGCTGGAAAATCTGGCCGATGGGCAGGTGGTCAACCGGATCACGGTGCCCGAGCATGAGCGAGCACTCGCCAAGCTGGCGCTGGAAAGAATGCTCGCCGTCTCCTGAGGGCTGCGCCCACTGACCCACCATCATCCATCATATATGCTCGACGACTGCCTGAGCCGCTTTCTGCTCGACGACCTCGACATCCGGGGCGCCGTCGTTCGCCTCGGACCGGCGTGGCGGAAAATGCTCGCGAATCGCGACTACCCGGCACCGGTTGCCCAATTGCTCGGAGAAATGAGCGTCACCACCCTGTTGCTCGCCGACAACCTCAAACAGTCAGGTCGCTTGACGATCCAGATGCGCGGCAGCGGTCCGGTGTCGCTGCTGGTCATCGACTGCAACGAGCAGTTGCAGATTCGCGGCATGGCCAGATGCGCGGCACAACCGCAAGCCCATTCCGTTCCGGAACTGCTCGGCGATGGCCAGTTGCTGCTCACGCTCGACAGGCCATCGATGCGTGAACCCTATCAGAGCATCGTACCACTCGATGGCGAAAGCATCGCCGAGGTCTTCGAACACTACCTCGATCAGTCTGAACAATTGCCCGCGCGCTTTTTCCTGGCCGCATCGGCAAGCGCGGCATCCGGACTCTTGGTGCAGAAACTGCCCGCTGCCGATCAGTGCGACGCAGACGGCTGGACGCGCGTCGAGGCGCTGGCGGCTACCGTCAAGGCGGCCGAACTCTTGACGCTGAGCGCTGAAGAACTGCTGAGCCGCCTCTTTCCGGAAGAAACCGTTCGCCTTTTTCCGGCCCGGCCCGTCATTCATCACTGCCCCGAGAACTGGGAAAAAGTCCGTGCACTGCTACGTTCGCTCGGCCCCACCGAAGTCTACGCCACTCTGCGGGAACATGGTGAAGTGCTGATCAGGGACGACCTCTGCAACCTGGAATACCGTTTCGACGCAGCGGCCATCGATGCACTCTTCAGCGATACACTGCAAACGACGTCACCAACGCTCCATTGACCCAGGGAACTCAAAGCACCTTGCCGGGATTCATCAACCCCCGTGGATCGAGGGTGCGCTTGATCGCGCGCATCATCTCGATCTCGACCGGACTCTTGTAGCGCAGCAACTCCATACGCTTCAACTGGCCGATGCCGTGTTCGGCACTGATGCTGCCGCCCAGTTCATGCACCAGGTCATGGACGATCCGGTTGACTTCGGGCTGCGCAGCCAGGAAGGCAGCGTTCTCGCTGGCGGCCGATTTGGACTGGTTGTAGTGTAGATTGCCATCGCCGATGTGCCCGAAGGTGACGATGCGAATCTCCGGGAAGGCTTGTTCAAGCGCCCTGTCTGCGCGCTCGACAAACTCGGGAAGACGAGAAATCGGCAGCGAGACATCGTGCTTGATGCTCGGGCCTGCGCGCTTCTGCGCCTCGCCGATATTCTCGCGCAGAGCCCACAGACGCCTCGCCTGCTCGCCGCTTTGCGCCAGCAGCACGTCGCCGAGTACGTATTCGTCAAGTGCCGTTTCGAGAAACGCTGTCAGCGCATCGCGCTGCGCCGTATCGTCACTGCCACCAGAGAGTTCGATCAGGAGATACCATGGGCTTGCCGACAGTGTCGGATGCGCCCCCGGGATGTGCTTGCGGACCAGGGCAAGCGCCGCCTCGGAAACCAGTTCGCAGGCGGTCAGTGACGCACCGAAGCGCGCCTGCAAATCGGACAGCAGGCGTACTGCCAGTGTCGGGGAGGCGATCGCCAGCCAGGCGGTAGCAGTCGCGCGTGGCAGAGGGAAGAGTTTCAAGACCGCTGCAGTGATGATCCCCAGCGTCCCTTCGGCACCGATGAACAGGTGCTTCAGGTCGTAACCGGTATTGTCCTTGCGCAAGGCGCGCAGGCCATTCCAGATCTCGCCGCTCGGCAGCACCACTTCGAGGCCCAGCGTCAACTCGCGCATGTTGCCATAGCGCAGGACCTGCACACCCCCCGCGTTGGTAGACAGATTGCCGCCGATCTGACAACTGCCTTCGGCCGCCAGGGAGAGCGGAAACAGCCGCTCGGCCTGCGCGGCCCGCTCCTGCACCGCTTGCAGCACGCAGCCCGCTTCAACAGTGATGGTATTGTTGGCGGTGTCGAGCGCGCGCACGCGCTGCATTCGGGAAAGGCTGATCAGTACCGACCGGCCATCGAACGCAGGCGTCGCTGCGCCGCACAGGCTGGTATTGCCACCCTGCGGCACCATCGCCACGCCAGCCTCGGTACAGGCCCGAACCACCGCCGAGACCGCCGCGGTGGTCGCCGGCCGCACGACGCACAGCGCCACACCGCGATAACGACCCCGCCAATCGGCAAGGTATGCCGCCATGCAGTCGGTAGCAGTCAGCACATTCTCGAAGCCGAGCAGTTCTCTCAGTATTCTGATCAGATGCGCGTCATTCACATGTTGGCCTTCAATGGGTCCAGATCACAGGCGATAAGGAAAGCACGTACCCGTACCGATTGCAGGCTCATCAGGAAGGTACGTGGCGGCTAAGCATCAGGGGAAGCGAGGAGTCACAATAGCGATGGCGAGATGATTCGGCAAGTCCCGGCTTGACAGAACCCGCGTGGACCGGAGAGACTGCCGGACAACTGATGCTGGTGTCCGGGGGAGAATGTCAGATGCGTCGGGTCTTTGAAAAATACCGTATTTGGTGCGAAGATCCGGAAACATGTCCATCCTTACGGCGGGGCATTCATCTTTGACCTGCAGCGGCCTCTCGAACAAGACAACAGAGCTGCCGCGCCATCGATTGGCTTGACACATGAGAAACCCCGATCCACGCCCCGACACCGAGCAGGCACTGCCATGACGCCATACACCATGCTGGTCGCCGACATCGGTGGCACGCGTGCCCGTTTTGCGCTGCTCGACGAATCCGGGAAACCGGATCGGGTACGCATTCTCGCAGTGGCCGACTTTACCGGACCGGCGGCAGCGATTCGGGCCTACCTCACCGACGTTGGCGGCCCGAACCTGCAGGCAGCAGCGATCGCCCTGGCCGGTCCGGTACAGGATGAAGTAGTCCGGCTGACCAATGGTACCTGGACTTTCGTGCGCGCCGACCTGATGTCAGAACTCGGGTTGAGCCGCCTGCTTCTGCTCAACGACTTCACGGCCCTGGCCTTGTCGCTACCGCAGCTCACGGCCGCCGATCTGCGTCAGGTCGGCGGTGGCGTGCCAATCGAGCGATCTCCCAAGGCCGTGCTGGGACCAGGGACCGGCCTTGGCGTCTCGGGCGTGCTTTTCGCTCGCGGCCACTGGCTGGCACTGACCGGCGAAGGCGGTCATTGCTCGCTGGCCGCCGCCGACGCCCGCGAGTCGACGATCCTTGCCCTTGCCCGGCGAGAGTTTGAACATGTCTCTGCCGAACGCCTGCTTTCCGGCGGTGGTCTGCCCTTGCTACACCGACTGGTTGCCGAAGTGGACGGTCGTCGCGGCGACCCCTTGTCGACTGCCGAGATCGTTACGCGTGCGATCACCGGCGACGATTTCCAATGCCGGGCAGTAATCGACACTTTCTGCGCGATGCTCGGCTCGGTCGCTGGAAATCTAGCACTCACTCTCGGCGCCCAAGGTGGTGTTTATATCGGTGGTGGTATCATTCCAAGACTGGGAGATATCTTCGACCGCTCACCATTTCGCGCTCGTTTCGAGGCCAAGGGGCGCTTCGCTGCCTACCTGGCCGAAATTCCGACCTATCTCATGCTTTCTCCGACGCCGGCCCTGCTTGGCGCTGCCCATGCCCTGGCCGACAGCGAGGGTTGCCCATGAACTTTACTGGAGTATCCGCCTGATGTCCGATGCCGCTCAACCCGATTCCGAAAGCCCAGCACTGCGCTCCGAAATCGAGCACAAACTGCTCTCCATCGTTGCTGCCGAACCCACCAGAGCCAGCACGGCCGACCTCTATCAGGCACTTTCGCACGTGGCACGCGAGCAACTGGCGCAACGTTGGGTTGACACCCAGAATGCAGACCGCGACAACAAGGCACGACGCATCTATTACCTGTCGATGGAATTCCTGATCGGCCGTGCGATGAACAACGCCCTGGCAGCACTCGGCCTGCGAGACCAGGCCGCGGCCGCGTTCACCGCACCCGGTCCAGCGCTTGACGAGGTCATCGAATGCGAGCCTGACGCGGCGCTCGGCAACGGCGGTCTGGGCAGGCTGGCGGCCTGCTTTCTCGATTCAATGGCCACCCTCGGACTCCCCTCCTGGGGCTACGGCGTCCGCTATGAATACGGGATGTTTGCGCAGTCGATCCTCAATGGTCAGCAGGTCGAAAAACCGGAAGCCTGGCTGCAGAATCGTTCGCCCTGGGAGTTCCCACGTGCCAACAAGCACTATACAGTGCGCTTTGGCGGCCATGCCGAACATCACGGAGAATGGGCGGAATGGCATGCCGCCGATTCGGTCGAAGCCAAGGCGTTCGATTACGTGATCCCCGGGCACGGGACCGAACGGGTCAGCACCCTGCGCTTGTGGAAAGCCGCAGCGCCGTCACACATCGACCTCGGCGCCTTCAATACCGGCGACTACCAGCGCGCCGCCGAGTTCAAGAATCGTTTCGAGAACATCTCCTGGGTTCTCTACCCGAATGACAGCACTCCGGCCGGCCGTGAACTGCGTCTGCGCCAGGAATATTTTTTCGTTTCCGCCTCGTTACAGGACATCCTGTTTCGCCATCTGG
Source organism: Candidatus Accumulibacter cognatus (assembly GCF_000584975.1). Lineage (NCBI taxonomy): Bacteria > Pseudomonadati > Pseudomonadota > Betaproteobacteria > Candidatus Accumulibacter > Candidatus Accumulibacter cognatus. Next base: position 30,348 of record NZ_JDST02000078.1, read on the forward strand.
CCGAGCATGGCAGCTTCTGCAATCTGGCCGAGCAAGTGGCGATCCATCTCAATGATACCCACCCGGCAATCAGCGTCGCCGAGTTGATGCGTCTCCTGGTCGACGAGCATGGGATGGCCTGGGCCACCGCCTGGGATCAGTGCCGGCGCATTTTCTCCTACACCAATCACACGCTGATGCCCGAGGCACTGGAAACCTGGAAGGTCACCCTGGTCCAGCGTGTGTTGCCCCGCCATATGTTGATCATCTACCGCATCAACCAGGAGTTTCTCGACGAAGTGGTTCGCCTCTACCCCGGAGACATTGACCTGATCCGGCGCGTCTCGATGATCGACGACGGCGGCGGCCACGACAAGGACAAACGCGTCCGCATGGCAAACCTGTGCATTGTCGGCAGTCACCGGATCAACGGCGTTTCGCAATTGCACTCGGACCTGATGGTGCAGACCATCTTTGCCGATTTTGCCCGCCTCTACCCCGAACGCTTCCATAACAAGACCAACGGTGTCACGCCACGCCGCTGGCTGGCCCAGGCCAATCCCGGCCTCTCTTCCCTGCTCGACGAACGCCTCGGCAGCCGGGACTGGCGCCTGCATCTGGAGCACCTGCACGAATTGCGGGCGAGCGCCGACGACGCCGGTTTCCGGAGTGCCTTCGCCGAAGCCAAACGCGGCAACAAGCAACGCCTTGCCAGTTACGTCGCCCGTGAAGTCGGCGTCACCCTGAACCCAGACAGCCTGTTCGACGTGCAGGTCAAACGCATCCACGAATACAAGCGGCAATTGCTCAACGTACTGCACGTGATCACCCGCTACAACGCGCTGCTGGAGGGATCGACCGATGGTGTGGCACCGCGCAGCGTGATCTTCGCCGGCAAGGCGGCATCGTCGTATCACATGGCCAAACAGGTGATCCGGCTGATTCACGACGTTGCCGCTGTGGTCAACAACGACCCACGCACCCGCGACCTGCTGCAGGTCGTCTTCATTCCTAACTACGGCGTTTCCGTTGCCGAACTGATCATGCCGGCAGCCAACCTCTCCGAACAGATTTCGACAGCCGGCACCGAAGCCTCGGGCACCGGCAACATGAAGCTCTCGCTCAACGGTGCATTGACCATCGGCACCGAAGATGGCGCCAATATCGAGATTCGCGACAACGTCGGCGCCGAAAACATCTTCATTTTCGGCAACAATACCGCACAGGTCAGCGCCATCCGCCAGTCCGGCTATCAGCCGCACGATCTGTACCTCAACGATCCCCGTCTCAAGGAGGTGCTTGACAAGATCGATAGCGGCGTCTTCTCGCCAGGCGAACGTTCTCGCTATCACGATATCTTCAATTGCCTGGTGCATTACGGCGACCACTACCTGCTGCTTGCCGACTACTCGGACTATCTCGCCACCCAGGCGCGTGTCGACGCGCTCTATCTGACGCCCGCCGAGTGGCAGCGCAAAGCCATTCTCAACGTCGCCGGGATGGGTCCATTCTCGGCTGACCGAACGATCGCTGACTATGCCAACGACACCTGGAAAATTCGCACATTTTAAGTAATGGTCATGACTATTCCAGGCCACTCGATCATGACAGTCATGACTGTCATGATCGTACCCCTCTCCCCCCGACCCTTCCCCCGCCAGTGGGGAGGTGAGATTCGTGAGTCGCTGACGCGACTTTCATATTAAAGGTAAGGAAGTCCCAAATGCTTGATCATGCAGAGATCATCGCCCTTTGCCGGGCGGAACACGGCGACCCTTATGCGGTCCTTGGAATGCATACCGATGCCGACGGTGGACTATGGGTTCGTAGTCTGCAACCAGGTGCCCGGTCGGTTGCCGTCCTGGAGGCCAAAACCGGGAGGCAGATCGCCGAGCTGGCGCATATCGAGATCGAAGGAGTCGAAGGCTTCTTCGAGGGACTGATGCCTCGCCGCCGCAACAGGTTCCCCTACCGGCTGCGGATCGACTGGGAATACGGTGTCCAGGAAACCGATGACCCGTATCGTTTCCCGACCGTACTCGGTGAAATGGACGTCTGGCTGCTCGCTGAAGGCTCGCACCTTCGACCCTTTGAGCGCCTCGGTGCGCACCTGTGCGAGATCGATGGCGTGGCCGGAACGGTCTTCGCGGTCTGGGCACCGGACGCGCAACGGGTCAGCGTCGTCGGCGATTTCAATACCTGGGACGGCCGTCGCCACCCGATGCGCCTGCGCCGGGAATGCGGGGTCTGGGAAATCTTTCTGCCGGGAGTGGGCGCCGGCGCGCACTACAAATACGAAATTCGCGCGCGCGATGGCTATCTGCTGCCGCTCAAATCCGACCCGTACGGCTTTCAGGCCGAACTGCGGCCGTCGACGGCTTCAATCGTCTGCGCCCTGCCCAAACCCGTGGAACCTACGCCAGCGGCGGCCGGAGACGAGTTGGGCACCCCTTTGTCGGTCTACGAAGTGCATCTGGCCTCCTGGCGGCGGGCTGACGATGGCGGCTTTCCAGACTGGCAACGGTTGAGCGAAACCCTGATTCCTTATGTGGTCGACCTCGGCTTCACGCATCTCGAATTGCTGCCGGTTTCCGAGCACCCCTTCGACGGCTCCTGGGGCTATCAACCGTTGGGGCTTTACTCCCCAACGGCCCGTCATGGCAACCCGAACGGTTTCCGCGACTTTGTCCACGCCTGCCATGACGCCGGACTGCGCGTGATCGTCGACTGGGTGCCGGCGCATTTTCCGACCGACGAACACGGTCTCGGCCGCTTCGACGGCACCGCGCTATACGAGCATGCCGACCCGCGCGAGGGCATGCATCAGGACTGGGGCACCCTGATCTACAACTTCGGCCGCCGTGAAGTCAGCAACTACCTGATCGGCAACGCGCTGTTCTGGATCGAACGCTACGGCGTCGACGGCCTGCGCGTGGATGCCGTCGCCTCGATGCTCTACCGCGACTATAGCCGCGAAGACGGGCAATGGCTGCCGAACGTCTATGGCGGCCGCGAGAACCTTGAGGCCGTTGCCTTCCTGCGCCGCATGAACGAGGTCCTCGGCCAGGAGCACCCGAGCGCTTCTACCTACGCTGAAGAATCGACGGCCTGGCCGATGGTCAGTCGTCCCCCTTCGATGGGTGGACTCGGCTTCCACTACAAGTGGAACATGGGCTGGATGCACGACGTTCTCGACTACATGGCCAAGGACCCGGTGCATCGACGCTATCACCACAATCAGCTCAGCTTTGGCATGATGTACGCCTTCACCGAAAACTTCATCCTGCCGCTGTCGCATGACGAAGTGGTGCATGGCAAAGGCTCGCTGATCAGCAAGATGGCCGGCGACTACTGGCAGAAGTTCGCCAATTTGCGCGCATTGTATGGCTACATGTGGGCGCATCCGGGCAAGAAACTGCTGTTCATGGGCGGCGAGATCGGCCAGTGGAACGAGTGGAATCATGATCATTCGCTCGACTGGGGGCTGCTCGACTTTCCGCTTCACGCCGGCGTGCGCTCCCTCATCCGCGATCTCAACAGCATCTACCGCAGCAATCCGGCACTGCACCAGGTCGATTTCGAGCCAGCCGGTTTCGAATGGGTGGCCCCCGACGATGCCGAGTGTTCGGTGGTCGCCTTCGTTCGCTGGTCGCGCGATCATTCCCGCGCCATCCTCTACGTCGGCAACTTCACGCCAGTCGTTCGGCATGGCTACCGGATCGGCGTACCGATGCCGGGAAGGTATCGCGAACGGATCAACACCGACTCCGAGTATTACGGCGGCAGCAACGTCGGCAATGGCTTCGAGCCGGTATATGCCGATCAGGTGCCGGCGCACGGCCGCGAATGGTCGCTGAATCTGACGCTGCCGCCACTCGCCGCTCTGTACCTCGAATGGATCCCGTGAGCGACCGCGCCGATCTTGAAGCCGGGCGGCCGTGGCCGCTCGGCGCCAGTTGGGACGGACACGGCGTCAACTTCGCGCTCTTTTCGGCGCACGCCGCGCGCGTCGAGTTGTGTGTCTTCGACGCAGACGGCATGCGTACACTGCCGCTGCGCGAATGCAGCGACGAAATCTGGCATGGCTACCTGGCCGGTGCCGGGCCGGGATTGCGCTACGCTTACCGGGTGCATGGCCCCGAGGCACCCGACCCCAACGGCCACGGCCACCATGGCCATCGGCAAGGCCACCGCTTCGATTCCCGGCGTTTCCTGCTCGATCCCTACGCGCGCGAAGTGGCCGGCCGTTTTTCGTGGCGGACGCAGAGCGACCAGGGAAATTGCCTGACCGCCTGCGTGGTTGACGAAGCATTCGACTGGGAAGGTGACGTCCCACCCGCAACAGCGCTGGCTGATACGGTGCTCTACGAGGCGCATGTCAAGGGCTGCAGCCGGCAACATCCTGGCATACCCGAAGTGCTGCGCGGAACCTACGCCGGTCTCGCTACACCGGCAATGATCGAACATTTCCAGCGGCTCGGGGTCACCGCTATCAACCTGCTGCCGGTGTGCCATTTTCTCGACGAAAAGCATCTGGCAAACAAGGGCCTGGTCAATTACTGGGGCTACAACTCGCTCGCCTTCTTCGCCCCGGAACCGCGCTATGCAGCACGAATCGGCGGGCAGTCGGTGATTGCAGAGTTCAAGACGATGGTCCGCTCGTTGCACACCGCCGGCCTCGAGGTCATTCTCGACGTGGTCTTCAACCATACCGCCGAAACCGACGAGGCGGGTCCGACCCTCTCGTTTCGCGGCATCGACAACCTGAGCTACTACCTGTTGCCCCCCGGCCATCTGAACCACTACGAAAACTTCACCGGCTGCGGAAATACCCTGAATCTTGCCCATCCGCGGGTTCTACAAATGGTCATGGATGCGCTGCGCTACTGGGTGGGTATCATGCACGTCGATGGTTTCCGCTTCGACCTCGCGGCCACGCTGACACGCGACAGCGCCTTTCTCGCCGCCGTGCGGCAAGACCCCTTGCTGCAGCGTGTCAAGCTGATCGCCGAGCCCTGGGACATCGGCCCCGACGGCTACCGTCTGGGGCGTTTCCTGCCGGGCTGGAGCGAATGGAACGACCGCTTCCGCGACGACGTGCGTGCCTTCTGGCTGACCCACCAGGCCGGTGTCGGACAACTGGCGCAACGGCTCGCTGGTTCACGCGAAGTGTTCGGTGTCAACGGACGCGCGCCCCAGGCGGGAACCAACTTCATCACCGCGCACGACGGTTTCACCTTGCGCGATCTCGTCAGCTATCAGAAGAAGCACAACGAATTGAATGGCGAAGACAATCGTGACGGGCACGGCCATAACCACTCGTCGAACTGCGGTGAGGAAGGAGTCAGCACGGATCCGGCCGTACTCGAAAGGCGCCGTCGCCTGCAGCGCGCGCTCCTCGCCACACTGATGCTGTCCCAGGGCGTGCCGATGCTGCAGAGTGGCGACGAAATCGGACGCACACAGGCCGGCAACAACAACGCCTATTGCCAGGACAATGCCATGACCTGGCTCGACTGGAAGAACGCCGATGCCGAGTTGACCGACTTTGTCGCCGGGCTGATCGGCTTGCGCCGACGTTTCCCGCAACTGCGGCAGCGCCGTTGGCTGACCGGCGAGATGACTGTCGAGGGACAACCCGATGTGCTCTGGTGGCATCCCGCAGGCAGACCGATGGACTACGCCGACTGGGAGTCGAAGAAACTGGGCACCTTTGGTCTGCAACTCGCTCCCGACCGGACAGATTTGGGCCATTCACAGGATCGTGAAACCTTCTTGCTATGCCTGATCAACCGCGACGACAACCAGACTTCCTTCCTGCTGCCGGCAGGGGTCTGGCAACAGATCTGCGACAGCAGCGCGCAGGCCCCCTTTGCCCCCCACACGCGTACGATCAGCACCCCGGTGGCAGCGCGCAGCGTGCAGATACTTAGCCGCTCGTGAACGTCGTCGCTAGCGCGACGACGTTCACAACTAATCTAATGCCAGCCGCGCATCAGCGCGATGCCGTGTCCTCCGCAGTTCCTAGCGGTGTCGAGCATCTCCGGCTGCAAACCGCCGAGCGCATAGACCGGCAACGGCGAGCGTTCGACGAGCTGTGCGAACGCTGTCCAGCCGATGCCTGCTACCCCGGGGTGGCTGGCCGTCGGCAGCAAGGGGCCGAGGACGACGAAGTCCAGTCCCAGTTCGGCGGCGCGCTCCAGGTCGGCAGCGCCGTGACACGAGGCGGCAACGCGGGCGAAATCCGGACGCCGTTCGATCTGCCAGAGCTGCCGCGACGAGAGGTGCACTCCCCCTGCGCCAACCCTGCGGGCGAGTTCCTGGTCGTCGTTGATCAGCACCACCACCTGTTCATGCCTGGCCGCCAGTGCCATGACCTGGCGCGCAAAAGCGTGGCGCTGCTTTGGCGGCAGCGTTTTGTCGCGCACCTGGAACAGGCGCAATCCGTTGGCCAGGGCGTTCTGCAGTCGTTCCAGTTCGGCCGCCACGCCAGACTTCTCGGCATTGCTCAGTGCGTATAGCGACGGCAGTGCCAGCGCACGCAGGATCGGATCGTTGGCCGGCAGAATCGGTGCAACGCTCGCCGTTGCGCCGGCCGGCAACCAGATCAGGCTGCTGTGCTCGATCGGCGCCAGTTCGCCGTGCCATGCGTTGACGCGAAAGAAGCGCAGGCGAACCGTCGCGTGCGGATAGCTGAATTCACAACAGACCCACGGCCAGGCTTGCTCGACGGTGATGCCGAGTTCTTCTTGCAGTTCACGAACCAGCGCCGCGCGCGCCGTCTCGCCAGGCTCGACCTTGCCGCCCGGGAATTCCCAGTAACCGGCATAAACCTTGCCGGGTGGGCGTTGCGCGAGCAGAAATTCGGGCGCCGACGGATCGCCGCGCAGCATCACTGCCGCCGCTACTTCGGTCACCGGAGTCATCGGGCGCCTGATCGTTCCTTTGCTGGCTCAGGCAACATTCCGCGAGCGCTTGCGCGTGGTCGTCGGCGAAGCAGCCGGAACGCGGCGCGGCCGTTTCTGGCCATCGAGCGCAGCGAGTTGCCGGCCGGCCCAGTCCCTGGCGAACTGCCAGGCGACGCGCCCACTGCGCGAACCGCGTTCGAGCGCCCAGTTGAGCGCGTCGCGCTCGGCACGGACGATCTCGTCGCGGGGGCAGCCAAAGGACTGCAGCCAATGCGCCACGATGTCGAGATAAGCCTCCTGGTCGAAAGGATAGAAGGAAATCCACAGGCCGAAGCGCTCGGACAGCGAAATCTTTTCCTCGACCGCTTCGCCGGGATGGATTTCCTCACCGACACGCCGGCTCTCGAGGTTCTCGGAGAAATACTCGGGCATCAGATGCCGCCGGTTCGACGTGGCGTAGATCAGCACATTCTCGGGCGCCGCAGCGATCGAACCGTCGAGAACGACCTTCAGTGCCTTGTAGCGTGCATCGCCGGTGTCAAAGGAAAGATCGTCGCAGAAGATGATGAAGCGTTCCGGGCGTCCATCGATCAGTTCGACGATGTCCGGCAAGTCGGTCAGGTCGCCCTTTTCCACCTCAATCACGCGCAGTCCTTGCGGGGCGTATTCGTTGAGCAGCGCCTTGATCAGCGACGACTTGCCCGATCCGCGCGCACCCGTGAGCAGCACATTGTTGGCCGGCTGGCCGGCGACGAAGTGGCGCGTGTTGGCGTCGATGCGCGCTTTCTGCTCGTCAATGTCCTGCAGGTCGCCAAGCCTGATCACGGGCAGGCGCATGATCGGTTGCAGATAACCTACGCCACGGCGGATTTGCCAGCGGAAAGCGCAGGCCGCAGCCCAGTCCGGAAATGGTGAGGCCGGCGGCAGCAAAGGCTCGAGACGATCGAGAAACTGCTCGGCGCGAACGAGGAAGCGCGCAATTTGTCGAAAAGAGTCGATCATCGGGCGGCGGACAGTATACTTCGAAAGTTGACGAACTCGATACTTTAGCCAAACCATGCACAAAAGCCAATCCCGCTCTTTCCTGGTCGTCGTCGCTGCCCTGCTTGCGGGGTTGCTCAGCGCCTGTGGGACGCCTGCGCCGAGCAGCGCCTGTGCCGCGCCCCCTAGCTGCCCAGCCTGTCCAGCCTGCGCCGTGGCTGGGTCAGCGCCCTCCCCCCAGCCGGCTGCCAGGCCGCTACAGGCCGCGCGCTGGAGCGACCTGCCGGGCTGGAACGACGATGACCTCGCTGCCGCCTGGCCAGCTTTCCTGCAATCTTGCCGCGCCCTCGCCAAGCGGCCGCAGTGGCCGCAATGGCAGGCGGTCTGTGACGAGGCACGGAGTCTGAACGAACCGGTAACGGCGGGCATCCGCCGCTTTTTCGAGTCGCGTTTCCAGCCCTGGCTATTGACCAATCCCGACGCCACGACGAATGGGCTGATCACCGGCTACTACGAACCGCTGCTACACGGCGCGCGGACGCGTGCCAAGCCCTTTCTGCAACCGGTGCTCGGCGTACCGCCCGATCTGCTGAACATCGACCTCGGCGCGGTCCTGCCGGATCTGAAGAACCTGCGCCTGCGCGGCCGTCTGCAAGGCAACAAGGTGGTTCCCTATTTTTCACGTGCGGAAATCACCGCTCATGAGAAGGACTACCTCGACCGCGTTTTACTTTACGTCGACGACCCCGTCGAACTGTTCTTTCTGCAGGTGCAGGGCTCCGGGCGCGTCAGGCTACCCGATGGCCAAACGGTACGCCTGGCTTACGCCGACCAGAATGGCCACCCCTATCAGTCGATCGGACGAGTACTCGTCGACCGCGGCGAGTTGACCCTTGAACAGGCTTCGATGGCAGGCATCAAGCAATGGGCACGCGCCAATCCGGGCCGGGTCAACGACCTCTTGAACACCAACCCGAGCTATGTGTTCTTTCGCGAACAACCCGCCACTGGCCATGACGGCCCGAACGGTGCACTCGGTGTCGCGCTGACCCCGGAGCGCAGCATCGCCGTCGACCCCCGCTACACGCCACTCGGCGCCCCCGTCTTCCTGGCCACCAGCCAGCCCGATTCGCCGACACCGCTGCGCCGTCTCGTACTGGCGCAGGATACCGGCGGCGCGATTCGCGGCGTCGTACGCGCCGATCTGTTCTGGGGCTTCGGTACGCAAGCCGGCCATCAGGCCGGTCGAATGAAACAGCCAGGGCAGATGTGGGTTCTCCTGCCGCCAGGCGCTGCACCAAAATAGGCCGGATAGGGTGCAAGCCGGTGCATAGACTCCTTGTATTGGTGCGCGAATGAGCCATATTGCACCATAATGGTGCATCAAGAAGCCCAAGAATGAGCGCAAGTCATTGAATCCAGAGATGGCTTGACCCTGGAACAGAAATTGCTTGAAGGCTTCGACCCGATATTCCGGAGGAGCCATGGAAGTACTCAAGTCTGGTAGTGACGTTCTCTTCATCTTGCTCGGTGGCATCATGGTACTGGCGATGCACTCGGGCTTTGCCTTTCTCGAACTGGGAACGGTACGCAAGAAGAGCCAGGTGAACGCGCTGGTCAAGATCCTGACCGATTTCTCGGTGTCGACGATCGCCTATTTTTTCATCGGCTTCAGCATCGCCTACGGCATCCACTTTTTCGCCGGCGCCGAAACGCTGCTGCAGAAGAATGGCTTCGAGCTGACGCGCTTCTTCTTCCTGCTGACCTTCGCGGCCGCGATCCCGGCGATCATTTCGGGCGGCATCGCCGAGCGTGCCAGGTTCTACCCGCAACTGGCCGCGACCTTTCTGATCGTCGGCTTCATCTATCCCTTCTTCGAAGGCATTGCCTGGAACCAGGCCTTCGGCCTCCAGGCCTGGCTGAAAGCCCGCTATGGTGAGGAATTCCACGACTTCGCGGGGTCCGTCGTGGTGCATGCGATGGGCGGCTGGATCGCCCTGCCAGCGGTGTTGCTGCTCGGCGCACGCTACGGACGCTACACCAAGGAGGGGCGGATTTCCGCGCACCCGCCGTCTTCGATCCCGTTCCTGGCGCTTGGCGCCTGGATTCTGACCGTAGGCTGGTTCGGCTTCAACGTCATGAGCGCGCAGACGATCGACAAGATCTCCGGCCTGGTGGCGATGAACTCGCTGATGGCGATGGTCGGCGGCACGCTGGTAGCCATGGTCGCGGGCAGGAACGATCCCGGCTTCGTCCATAACGGTCCGCTCGCTGGTCTGGTCGCGGTCTGCGCCGGCTCCGACGTGATGCATCCGATCGGCGCACTATTCGTCGGCAGTGTCGCCGGCGGCTTGTTCGTGCTGATGTTCACGCTGACCCAGAACCGCTGGAAGATCGACGATGTCCTCGGCGTCTGGCCGCTGCATGGTCTTTGCGGCGCCTGGGGCGGCCTCGCCGCCGGCATCTTCGGCAGCCGGACACTCGGCGGCGTCGGCGGCGTCGCCTTCATGCCGCAACTGCTGATGACCGGTCTGGCAATTGTCATTGCGCTGGCCGGTAGCTGTCTGGTGTATGGCCTGCTGAAAGCCACCGTCGGCCTGCGTCTCGACCAGGAACAGGAATACAACGGCGCCGATCTATCGATCCACAAGATCACCGCAACCCCCGAACGCGAAACCAACTGGTAATCACACTCGCCACTCGCGAGGGCCAAAGGCGGGCTTTCGCGGAGCACCGCTCCTCCGCAACCGGCCCCGGTTGGACAGATCCCTCACGATGGCGAGGTAGCGCCACCAGCCTTCGTCGGCCCAGCGGCAGGTGATGTCGGACGTCTGCACCTATTACCTTTGTGTCAGGCGCCGCAGCCTATTAGAATAGGGCCATGCACAGCATCAATCTCACGGACCATTTTCTCATTGCCATGCCGGCGCTGATGGACTCTTTTTTCTCCAAGACCTTAGTCTATATCGCCGAACACAACAATCGCGGTGCGCTTGGCGTGATCGTCAATCGGCCGATCGACATGAGTCTGGGAACACTTCTCGACAGAATCGACATTCCCCTGCAGGCCGAAGGCTTCGCCCAGTTGCCGGTTTTCTTCGGTGGGCCGGTACAGACCGACCGTGGCTTTGTCCTGCATCGGCCGGTCGGGAAATGGCAGTCCACGCTGGTGATCAACGAGCACATCGGTCTCACTAGCTCGCGCGACATCTTGCAGGCCGTCGCCTGTAGCGGTCAGCCGGTGGATGTGCTGGTGACGCTGGGCTACGCCGGTTGGGCTGCCGGCCAACTTGAACACGAGTTGGCACAGAACGCCTGGCTGACCGTGCGCGCCAAGCTCGACATCCTTTTTCAATCCCCCTACGAGGAAAGACTCGCGTCCGCACTCGAGCTGCTTGGCGTCAATCTCGCCAACCTCGCCGATGCCGCCGGCCATGCCTGAACCAGTCGCCACGGGCACGGTACTCGCTTTCGACTTTGGCGAAAAACGCATCGGCGTTGCCGTTGGCGAATGGCAACTGTTGCAGGCGCATCCCCTGACCACCCTGCACGGCGAAGCCAACGCCGAGCGATTCGCCGCCATCGCCGCCCTGATCCGGGAATGGCAACCGACCAGTCTGGTCGTTGGCCGGCCGCTCGCACTCGACGGCACGCCACACGCCATGACTGCTCGCTGTACTCGCTTCGCCAACCAGTTGCGTGGCCGTTTCGGACTGCGCGTCGATTATGCCGAGGAACGGCTTTCCTCATGTGCTGCGCAAGAATGCCTGCATGCCGCCGGGCATGACACCCGCAGGGCCAAACGGCATCTCGACGCCGTGGCTGCCCAGATAATTCTGCAGGGCTATTTTGACGGCATGGCCGAAGCAGGCCACGGACACTTGTAGTGAACGCCTGACACCAATGAACGATTTCTTCCTCCGTCCCATCTCCCGAACCCAGGGGAGATTCACGAATCGCCGACGAGACTTTCAGGATTATTCTGATGACCGCCCAACCGATGCTTGCAATTGACCTCCCCGACGCCGAAGCGCAGTGCGCCCAACTGGCCGAACTGATCCGACACCGCTTGCGACCGGACACGGTCCTGGTCGGCATCCACAGCGGCGGAGCCTGGGTGGCCAGGCGCCTGCGCGAACTCCTCGGGCTGAACAATGAAATCGGCCTGATCGACGTCTCGTTCTATCGTGACGATTACGGCGCAAGGGGCCTGCACGCACGCGTCCGGCCGAGTTCGATTCCTTTCGATGTCGAAGGCCGGCCACTGATCCTCGTCGATGATGTGCTGTACACCGGCCGTACGACGCGCGCGGCGATCAACGAACTTTTCGATTATGGACGCCCGGCCAGCATCCAGCTGGCGGTTCTCGCCGACCGCGGCCGCCGTCAACTCCCGATCTGCGCCGATTTCTGCCCCTGGCAGGTCGATCTCGATCCAGCCCAGGAGCTGGTGCTCTCGACCGACGCCAACGGTCGCCTGCGGTGGAGCCTGGCCGAGGATGCGCATGCGTAATCCACAACTCAACGCCAATGGCGAGTTGACGCATCTGTTGTCAACCGAGGGCCTGCCTCGCGAGGTGATCAATCACATTCTCGACACCGCATCGAGTTTTCTCAAGGTCTCGCACCGCGACGTCAAGAAGGTTCCCTTGCTGCGCGGCAAGAGTGTCTTCAATGTGTTCTTCGAGAATTCGACGCGCACGCGCACCACTTTCGAAATTGCCGCCAAACGCCTATCCGCCGACGTCATCAACCTCGACGTAACGCGCTCCTCGACCGCCAAGGGCGAAACCTTGCTCGACACGGTGGACAACCTGGTGGCCATGCACGCCGACATGTTCGTTGTCCGACACGCCGCCAGTGGGGCCCCACACCTGATCGCCGACCACCTGCGCCGCCTCGGGCGAAAAGACGTGCATGTGGTCAATGCCGGCGACGGGCGCCACGCCCACCCGACGCAGGGCTTGCTCGACATGTACACCATCCGTCACTACAAGCAGGATTTCAACAACCTGGTGGTGGCCATTGTCGGCGACATCCTGCATTCCCGTGTAGCGCGTTCGGATATCCACGCGCTGACCACGCTCGGTGCTGCCGAAGTGCGCGCCGTCGGCCCGCAAACCCTGTTGCCAACGGCCATGGACAAGATGGGACTGCGGGTCTGCCATGACCTGCGAACAGGACTCCGCGATTGCGATGTGGTGATTATGCTCCGCCTGCAGAACGAACGCATGAATGGTGCGCTACTGCCGTCGGGGCGCGAATACTTCCATTGCTATGGGCTGACGCCGGCGATGCTGGCGCTGGCCAAACCCGATGCCATCGTGATGCATCCGGGGCCCATGAATCGTGGCGTCGAAATTGACTCCGATGTCGCCGATGGCCCACAGGCAGTGATCCTGCCGCAGGTTACCTTCGGTATAGCGGTGCGCATGGCGGTCATGGGCATTCTGGCGGGAAACTGAACGATGAACGAGCAACCCCTCCACATCCGGAATGCCCTTCTGATCGACCCGAAAAACGGTCTGGATGCCTGTCTCGATCTTTTCATTGCCAACGGACGTATTGCTGCGATCGGCCAGCCGCCGGCAGGCTTCCCTGCCGCACGTCAGATCGACGCCGAGGGGCTGATCGCCTGCCCTGGTCTGGTCGACCTGTCAGCGCGCCTGGGCAGCATCGAACCTGAACTTGCCGCGGCGGTCGCCGGTGGCGTGACCTCTCTTGCCTGCCCGCCCGACACCAAACCGCCACTCGATGAACCAGGTCTCGTTGAGCGCCTCGTCCGGCGCAGCGAAACGCTTGGTCTGGCGCGGGTCTATCCGATCGGCGCGCTGACTCAGCAACTGGCAGGCGAAAGACTCGCCGAGATGAACAGTCTGTCACGTGCGGGCTGTATTGGCTTCTCACAGGCCAAACATCCGATCGTCGACACGCAGTTGCTGATGCGGGCCATGCAATACGCCGCCACCTTTGGCTACCACGTGCGTCTGTGGCCGCAGGACCAGTTTCTCGCGCGCGAAGGCGTCGCCCACGATGGCGAGGTCGCATCCCGGCTAGGACTGACCGGCATTCCGGTATCGGCTGAAACCGTCGCCATCTCCACGGCACTGCAACTAGCAGAACAAACCGGTGTTCGCCTGCACCTTTCGCGGCTGTCGTCGGCTGCCGGCGTGGCCCTGATCCAGGCCGCGAAACGTAACGGTATGCAGGTTTCCTGCGATGTCTCGATCCATCACCTGCATCTGTCGGAAATGGACATCGGTTACTTCGACAGCAATGCACGCTTCGACCCGCCACTACGTGCGTCAAGCGACCGTGACGCGCTGCGCGTCGCCGTCAGGGATGGACTGGCGGCAATCTGTTCGGATCACACACCGATCGACGCAGATGGCAAGCAACTGCCCTTTGCCGAAGCATTGCCCGGGGCCACCGGACTTGAACTGTTGCTGCCCCTGACCCTGCGCTGGGCGAAACATGCAAAGCTGCCGCTGGTGCTGGCGCTGGCCCGCATCACCTGTGATCCTGCGGCCATTCTCGGCATCGAGGCCGGCTCACTGGCCATGGGCAGTGCCGCCGACATTTGCCTTTTCGACCCCGCAGAATCCTGGATCGTCACCCCGGAAGCACTGCGCAGCCAAGGGAAAAATACGCCCTTCCTAGGTTACGAGGTAAGCGGTCGAACACGCATGACGTTGGTTGGCGGGCGCATCGTTTTCGAGGCCTGAGCATCGGTGCAGGCCTCCCGCCAGCGTTGTCCGACGGTAAGCGGTCCTAGAAAAGTCTTCCGGCATTCCAGCAGCGATCCGAGGAAGAATTCAGCCCTGTGATTGTCGGAGAACTTATCCGAGACCGCTTACAGGCAGGCGCCCCTGCTCACGGCCCGAGCAGGCAGCGTACCACCATATCGGCACGCGCACCCAGCACCCAGAGCACCTTGCGCCGCGTGGTCTGGCCACTTTTCAGTTCGACTGCCGACTTGGCCAGACCCAAGCGCTGCGCGACAAAGGCCAGCAGCGCAGCGTTCGCCCGACCGTCAATCGCGGGTGCAGCGAGGCGGATCTTCAGCGCATCGCCGTGCAGGCCGGCGACTTCGCTGCGCTTCGCGCCGGGCTGGACATGAACGGCCAGCATGATCACGCCATCGACTTCGCGTAGCCAGTCGACCACCGCTTACAGAAAGATCAGCAGCAACTGCGCGAGGACAATGGCCACCAGTGGTGACAGGTCGATGGCGCCAATGGGTGGTACGAAACGCTGGATTGGACGCAGGACGGGGCGCGTCAGTTGCGATACCGGCAGGCTCAGAGGCGAGTACGGACTGACCCATGACAGGACGGCTTGCACCAGCAGCGCGCCAATCAGCAGGTAGATGCTGAAACGCAAGGTCGCCAGCAGGCCTCGCCAGAGCAGCAGCGGCAGCAGAATCTCCGGCGCCAGGCGTTCACTGCCGACATGCAGCAGGATCAGCGCGCCGGCAAAAATCACCTGCAGCAGATAGGCCGGCAGGAAACTCGCCAGATCCAGGCCATACCAGCCCGGCAGAATCTTGCGCAAGGGCCTGACCAGCCAGTTGGTCAACTCGACGACGAACGTGCCGATCTGATTGTTGAAGGAAACGCGGCAAGCCTGCATGTAGAAACGTAGCAGCAGCGCAAAGGTCAGGAAACCGGTCAGCGTTTCGAGCAAGAACAATCCGGCCTGCGTGATCATCAACTATCCTTGCCCAGCAATTCGCCCAATTCACGGCCGCGGAGGTTGGCGGCCAGCACGCCGGCGACGAAACCTTCCTTGACGCCCCGCTCGGCCATGGTGCGCAATGCCGCCTCGGTGGTCCCGCCTTTCGAAGTCACGCGCTCGCGCAGCACACATGCTGTTTCATCCGACTGTGCGGCAAGCTTGGCAGCGCCGAGCACGGTATCGATCGAGAGCTGGCGAGCCTGCGCTGGCGACAGGCCCAGTTCGCTTGCCGCCTGCTGCAGTGCTTCAATGAACAGGAACACATAAGCCGGACCACTGCCGGAGATGGCGGTCACCGCGTCCATGTGATATTCATCGGCGATCCACAAGGTGCTGCCGACCGCCTGCAGGATGCGCTCGGCACCGAGCCGCTCGGCCATCGACACCGCTGGCAGCGCACACAGTCCGGTAATGCCGGCGCCAACCAGCGCCGGCGTGTTGGGCATCGCGCGTACGATCTTGCCATAGCCCCCCAACCATCGCGAAACATCGGCCAGGCGCAGACCGGCTGCGATACTGATCACTAGTTGCTGCTTGAGATATTTGAGTAGCGGCGTACAAGCTTCGCGCATCTGTTGTGGTTTCACCGACAGCATGAGGGCGTCACAGTCCAGCGCAACGGCGCTGACCGCCTCATAACACCGAACCCCGTAGGCCAGCCGCAGCTTGGCGCGCCCCTGCGCACCCAATTCGATGACGGCGATGTCGCTTGCCGAAAAGCCGGTTTTCACCAGGCCACCGATCATCGCGTTGGCCATATTGCCACCGCCCAGAAAAGTGATTCTCATGCTCTGTGTCTCTCACCAAAAATTGCGGTGCCAACACGCACCAGCGTCGACCCTTCGGCAATGGCCGCTTCAAGGTCATCCGACATGCCCATCGAAAGTGTATCAAGGCACAGGCCATCTGCCTGTAATTGTTCAGAAAGTTCCCGCAGGAGACGGAATGGGCGACGCTGCTCGAGGCAGTCATGGTGCGGCGCCGGAATGGCCATTAGACCACGCAGACGAAGTTTCGGCAGCACCGCCAACGCATGCGCCAGTGCCGGCGCAGCGGTCAGCGGGACACCGCCCTTCGATGCCTCGCCACTGACATTGACCTGCAGGCAGATCGACAAGGGAGGCAGCGACGCCGGACGCTGATCCGAAAGGCGTTGCGCGATCTCCAGACGGTCAACCGAATGCACCCAGTCAAAGGCTTCGGCCACCATGCGCGTCTTGTTGGCCTGCAGCGCACCGATGAAATGCCATTCAAGTTCCAGCACACGCAGTTCGATGATCTTCGCCACGCCTTCCTGCACATAGCTTTCGCCAAAAGCCCGCTGGCCAGCGGCTGCCAGCTCGCGTATCTGGGCAGCAGGGCAGGTCTTGCTAACCGCGAGCAGCTGGATCGTATCGTCAGAACGGCCGCACTGCCCAGCGGCGCTGGCGATTCGCACGCGAACGGCTTGCAGCTTGGCGGAAAGTATGGTCATAATCGGGTGCTACGCAGATTGTTCGAAGTATAACACCGCACCCTGCCCACCGTCCGAGGACCGAAGCGAATGGACATCACCGAACTGCTGGCCTTCAGCGTCAAGAACAAGGCTTCCGACCTCCACCTGTCGTCCGGCCTGCCGCCGATCATCCGGGTGAACGGCGATGTACGGCGAATCAACCTGCCCGCCATGGAGCACAAGGACGTGCATGCGATGGTGTACGACATCATGAGCGACGTTCAGCGCAAACAGTACGAAGACACCCGTGAATGCGACTTCTCGTTCGAGATTCCCAACCTGGCGCGTTTTCGCGTCAACGCCTTCATCCAGAATCGCGGTGCTGCTGCGGTCTTTCGGACCATTCCGTCGAAGGTGCTGACGCTTGAAGACCTTAACTGTCCAAAGATTTTCAAGGACATTGCGGACTATCCACGCGGCATCGTACTGGTCACCGGACCGACCGGTTCAGGCAAGTCGACCACTCTGGCGGCAATGATCAATCACGTCAATGAAACAGCTTATAGCCACATTCTCACCGTCGAAGATCCGATCGAGTTTGTTCACCAGCCTAAAAAATGCCTGATCAACCAACGCGAAGTCGGTCCACATACCCTATCCTTCCAGAACGCCCTGCGCTCCGCTCTGCGTGAAGACCCGGACGTGATTCTGGTCGGCGAGATGCGCGATCTCGAAACCATCCGTCTGGCGCTCACCGGTGCGGAAACCGGCCACCTGGTTTTTGCCACCCTGCATACCTCCAGCGCCGCCAAGACCATCGACCGGATCATCGACGTGTTCCCGGCCGCTGAAAAGGAAATGGTCCGATCCATGCTTTCCGAATCGCTGCGGGCGGTGATTTCCCAGTCTCTGCTCAAGACCAAGGACGGTCAGGGGCGGGTTGCGGCCCACGAGATCCTGATCGGCACCCCGGCGATTCGTAATCTCATCCGCGAAAACAAGGTTGCCCAGATGTATTCCGTCCTGCAGACAGGACAGCAGTATGGCATGCAAACCCTTGACCAATGTCTGGCCGAACTCGTCAAACGGAATATCGTTTCAATGATCGAGGCTCGCAACAAGGCGGCCAACAAAGATAACTTCATGGGCATGTAAGCCGTCCTTGCGGGCAGGAGAGAAACCATGGAACACGACCAGGCACTGAAATTCATGCACGAGCTGTTGCGCCTGATGGCCCAGAAGAACGGCTCCGACCTCTTCATCACGGCCAATTATCCTCCGGCGATCAAGATCGATGGCAAGGTGGTGCCGGTATCCAACCAGCCACTATTGCCGCAGCACTCTGCAGAACTCGCCCGCTCGATCATGAACGACCGGCAGGCTTCCGAATTTGAGGCGACCAAGGAATGCAACTTCGCCATATCGCCTGCCGGAATCGGCCGCTTTCGCGTCAATGCGCTGGTGCAACAGGGGCGTGTCGCGGTGATCTGCCGCACCATCAACCTGAACGTTCCGACTCTCGAGGAACTCGGTCTGCCGCTGGTGCTGAAGGATATCGCGATGACCTTGCGCGGCCTGGTCATCTTTGTCGGTGGCACTGGTACCGGCAAGACCACCTCCCTGGCAGCACTCGTCGACCACCGCAACCGCCATAGCCAGGGCCACATCATCACCATCGAAGACCCGATCGAGTTCGTTCACGAGCACAAGAAGTGCATCGTCACCCAACGCGAGATCGGCGTCGATACGGACAGTTGGGAAGTCGCGCTGAAGAACACCCTGCGGCAGGCACCGAACGTGATCATGATGGGGGAAATCCGGGATCGCGCGACCATGGACTACGCCATCGCCTTTGCCGAAACCGGACACCTTTGCCTCGCCACGCTGCACGCCAACAGTACCAACCAGGCAATCGACCGGATCATCAACTTCTTCCCCGAGGAACGCCGCCACCAACTGCTGATGGACCTTTCGCTCAACCTGCGTGCTCTCGTCTCGCAGCGCCTGCTGGCCAAGAAGGACGGCAAGGGACGCGCCCCGGCGATCGAGATCTTGCTCAATTCTCCACTGATTTCCGACCTGATCTTCAAGGGCCAGGTGCACGAAATCAAGGAGGCGATGAAAAGATCTCGAGAACTCGGCATGCAGACCTTCGATCAGGCCCTGTTCGACCTCTACGAGGCCGGTCAGATCAGCTACGCCGACGCACTGCGTAATGCCGACTCTCTCAACGACCTGCGCCTGCAGATCAAGCTGCATGGCAAGGAATCGAAAGACCGGGATCTGACGGCAGGCATCGGTCATCTGGACATCGTTTAGTTTTTAAGTTCAGTAGAGACTGCTCTGCGACTGACGCTGCAGACCTTCAGCGACACAATGAATCTGCCTCCCCCGAGGTTCATCATCTCCTGAGCACCGGCACCTGGACATCCTTGACCGACCGCCCAGGCCGACCACCAAACCCCTTGCATCGCACTCTATGTTGCGGTGTACGCAGCACGGCCATCCGGAAAGGAGAATTCACCATGCCGCAGAAGTATCTGATCCGACGCGACACCCCGTCCTGGAGCGTGCAGGTGTGGTTGTCGTTCGGCCTTGCCGTGACCGCCTGCACGATCGGCATCTGGCACATGCCGAGCCAGAAACTCGACCGTGCATTTTTGGCAGTCGGTTTCTGCTTCTGCCTGTTTGCATCGTTTACGCTGGCCAAGATGATCCGTGACAACCGCGACGAGCGGATCGATACCAGCGCCTGGGTGATCACCGTCTGGGCAGGATTCGCGATGGCCGTATAGCTGACCGCCTGGGGCCTCTTCCGGATGGCGATTGGCGAATGGGAAAAGGCTTAGGCGATTTCTTGGAATCAAGATACCGCAAAGATACGGGAATGACTACCGAAGAGCCTTGTATTGCTGTATTGCTGGCCCTGAGTCCGTTCTACCATCATGACTATTGGTATGGCGTATTACGGAAATCACCTTACATGATCGTCGCCTGGCTTTTTCTGCTCAACACCGTGTTTAGCGTGGCGAAACTAGTTCGTGACAAGCAGGAAGCGGATTTGCTGGAGGGAATTGCAGATACCTAGCAGCCTGTCGGACTTTACCCTTGCCGCCCGCTGAATATGCTATAATCATAGCCGTTCCAGGAAC